>NZ_JBHVVN010000012.1:0-190276 GCF_042882685.1 Pseudarthrobacter sp. NPDC058196 | reverse complement strand
CCCGGCCGCCGGCGGCCCGCCACCCCCGGGCCGGGCCGCCGTCATGGGCGGGGAACGCTACTCCGCCAGCCACTCCGCGCAGGAGTTCAGGTTCCGGTTCACGGTGGCCACGGCGTCGTCCTCGTGCCGCCGCTCAATGGCGTCCAGCAGGGTTTCGTGGCCGTCCCGGGGGAGCCCGTTGAAGCCCGGCCGGAGCTGCTGGGTGAGCAGGTCCTGGTGGAACGCGGTCCCGAAGCTGGCGTACAGCTCATGCAGAAGAGGGTTGCCGGAGGCCTGGGCCACGCCTTGGTGGAACTGCCAGTCGGCGTCGGCCCACGCCTCGACGTCGCCGTTCTTCCAGGCCTGGTCCCGGGCGGCGAGGAAGGCGCGCAGGGCCGTGACGTCGTCGTCCGTGGCATTCCGGGCGGCCAGCCGCGCAGCCTGGGTGTCCAGGCCCAGCCGGACCTCGAGGATGTGCTGCTCGGTATGGTCCTGGTAGAGCCGCCGAGCGGCACCGGACATCTCGTTAGTGGCCCGCACGTAGGTGCCGTCGCCCCGGCGGACCTCCAGCATGCCGCCGTGGGCCAGGGCCTTCACCGCCTCGCGCAGGGTGCCGCGGGAAACCCCCAGCCGGGCCATGAGCTCGGGCTCGGGCGGGATGCGCTGGTTCATGGCCCACTCGCCGGAGTGGACCATCGCCCGCAGCTTGGCGGTGACTTCGGCGGCAAGCGGCGGGCGGACTGAGGGGCTCAAGGACACCGAGCTACTTCCTTTCCGCCGGGCGGGTTCCGGACATCGGGCGGCCCGTGATCAGGTGGGCCACCACGATTTGGACCAAGGCCAGCGCCAGCAGGAGGACCAGCGGCAGGGTCCAGCCGCCGGTGGCGCTGTGCAGCAGGCCCATGCCGAACGGACCCGCCGTCGCCAGCAGGTACCCCGAGGACTGGGCCAGGGTGGACAGCGCTGTGGTCTCGGCGGTGCTGGTCCCGCTGCGGCTGATCATCACCATCACCAGGGGGAAGATGCCCAGGCCGAAGCCGATCAGGACGGCCGGCATGGCCGCCAGCCCCACAGGCAGGACCAGCAGCGCCGCGATCCCGGCCGCCATGGTGATGCTCACCAGGTAGAAGGCCGGGCGCAGCATGCGCGGGCGGGAGCCGATGGCGATCAGCACCATGCCCGCCGGGACGGACACGAGCTGCATCAGACCGAACATGAGCCCGCTGTCCGAGGCGCTCATGCCCATGGTGGTGAGCATGTACGGCAGCCAGCTCAACAGCGCGTAGGCCAGCAGTGCCTGGAGGGTGAAGACCGCGGTGAGGAGCTGGCCTTTCCTGGTCCGCAGCAGGGGCCAGGGAGAGATGTGGGCTGCGGTGCTCCGGACGGTGTGGCGGTGGGCGTGCAGGGCTACGGGGAGGAAGCCCAGGAGTGCCGCCACGGCGGCGATGCCCACCATGCCGACTGCTGCGGACGGCGACCCGAGGGCCTGGGCCAGCGGGACGACCAGGACGGCGGACAGGGTGCCGCCCGTGGTCATGGTCACCGTGTAGACGGCCGTCATGAGCGAAGTCCGGGCGGCGAAGTGTTCGCGGATGAAGGACGGCATGGCCACATTGCACACGGCCAGGCCGGACATGCCCACCACGCTGCCGGCCACGAGCATTCCGGTAGCGGGAATACCGCGCAGCAGGAGGCCGCCGGCCAGCAGGGCCAGGGACAGCAGGATGGCCTTCTCCACGCCGAGCTTGCCGCTCAGCCACGACGTTGCGGCGCCCGCCACCGCGAAGCACAGGGTGGGAATGGATGGGATGATGGCCGCCACCAGCGCCCCGTAGCCCAGGACAGCCTGGAGGTCGTGCAGCAGGGCCGAGGCTCCGGTAATCCCGGCACGCAGGTTCAGCCCGATGAGCACCAGGGCAATCACGCCGAAGACGACGGCGGAGCGCGGCTTGGCGGCCGCGGCGCCGGTGGCGGTGCCGGCCGGGACGGTGGCGGTTGCTGGCGGCGCGGAGGCGGGCGGAGTGGCGGGCATACCATCCAGCCTAAAGGTTAGACGTTTGATGTTTGTGGTTTTGTGGCCAACCTCTCGCCGATGCCGGGGGCTGGCATAGACTGCGAACGGACTGTCGGAAGACCTGGCACGGACCGGGCGGTGCGGAAGGACGGCTGTGGAGGCTTCGCGGGGACTTGAGATCGAGAAGAAGTACGACGTCGACGCCGACGCCGTGGTGCCGGCGCTGGAGCAGGCCGCCGGAGTGGCCCGGACCGGGAAACCCCACACCGACCTCCTCGAAGCGGTCTACTTCGACACCCCCGCCCACGACCTGGCGGCCCGCCGGATCACCCTGCGCCGCCGGACCGGCGGCACCGACGCGGGGTGGCACCTGAAGCTCCCGCCCGCAGCTTCCGCGTCCGCGGGTGAAGGTCCCCAGCCGCGGACGGAGCTGCACGCACCCCTTGGCCGTCCAGACGCCGTGCCGGACAGCCTGCTGGCCCACCTTCACGCCTACCTGCGGGGATCCGTTCCGGTGCCAGTGGTCCGGCTCGAAACCCGGCGCACCACCTACCCCCTGTACGCCGAGGACGGCGTGCACCTCGCCGACCTCGCCGACGACCACGTCACCGCCGAGCGGCTGGCCGGCGGGGACAAGGACACCACCGCGCACGGGCAGTGGCGGGAGTGGGAAGTGGAACTGGTCCACGGTGGCGCTGCCCTCTTCGGGCCGGTGGAAGAACTCCTGGCCGCCGCCGGTGCCCGGCCCGCCGCACACGCCTCGAAGCTGGCGCGCGCCCTGGGCACGGGCAAGGCAGCCGCGAAGCGCTCCAACGGTGCCGCCCCCGACGGCGACGCGCACGGCAGCGGCCCCGGAAGCAGCCCCGCCCTGCTGGCCGGCAAGCGCGCCCCGGCGGCCGCCGTCGTCACTGTCTTCGTGGCCTCGCAGATCGACGAGATCCTCGCCACCGACGCCGCCGTCCGGCTCGAGGAACCGGAATCGGTGCACACCATGCGCTCCTCCGCCCGCCGCATCCGGTCGGTCCTGGCAGCGTACGGCAAGCTGTACAGGGCATCACCGGTGCGCCGGCTCCGGGACGAGCTGAAATGGCTGGGCCGGCTGCTCGGCCAACCGCGCGACGCCGAAGTCCTGCGCGCGCAGCTCCGCGGCCAGCTGGCCGACCTTCCGCCGGCGGAGGGCCTCGCCGAGGCCACGGCAGCGGTTGAGCACCGGACAGGTGAAAATTTCGACGCCGCCTACCGCCTCCTGCAGGAAGCGCTGGCCTCGGCCCGGTACTTCCGGCTCCTGGACAACCTCGAGGATTTCCGCGACAACCCGCCGGTGCGCGCCGACGCGGTCACCTCCGGCCGCAAGGCGTCAGCGAAAGCCGTGGACAAGGGTGCCAGGAAGTTGAAGCGCTCGCACAAGGCGGCCACGCGCGCCCGCCGCGGCACGGACCAGGAACTTGCCCTGCACCGCGTACGCAAGGACGCGAAGCGGCTCCGCTACGTGGCTGAATCAGCCGCACTGGTCCGCGGCAAGCGCGCCGCCAAAGTCGCCAAGGCCGCCCGCCGGCAGCAGAAGATCCTCGGCAGCTTCCAGGACGCGGTGGTGGCCAGGGAACTGCTCACCGCCCTTGCCGGGGACGGCAGCGACCCGGCCACCGCGGCCGTCTACACCGAGCTGCTGAGCCAGCAGGACGCGATCATGCTGGCCGCGCACGCCAAATACCGGAAGGCCCGGAAGAAGTCCCGCGACCTGTTCCGTCGCGGCATCATCTAAGGACGGGTTATTTGCCTTGCCGCGCTGACAACCGCGCCACGGCCAGGGCAAGCCACAGCTGCACCCGGTCCGCGGTAATCGAGGGGTCGTAGCCGGTCAGCTCGGTGATCTGGGCCAGCCTGTACCGCACGGTGTTGCGGTGCAGGGTGAGTTCTTCCGCCACCGCGGCCACCGAGCCGTTGTTGTTCAGGTAGCTCTCCAGCGTGGCCATCAGCTCCGAGCCGTGCGCGGCGTCAAAGGCCCGCAGCGGGTTCAGGGACTCATGCGCCATGTCCGCCAGCGGCACATCCTCGCTGGCCAGCAGCAGCGAGGTCAGGCTCAGCCGCTCGGGCTCATTCACGGGCAGGCCGTGGCTTGCGGCGTCCCGCGCCTCGAAGTAGCTCCAGCGCAGGCCGTTGGGCTTGGTGTACGCCCCGCCGATGCCGATCGTGGCGTGGATTCCGGCCTCGGCCAGGTGGTCGCTCAGCCCGCGGGCCAGCGCCGGTGCCGCGCCGCCGTCGTCATTGACCACCAGCACCAAATCCTTGCCCACGACGGCGGCCACGGCCTTCTGGAGCTCCTGCGGCACCGAGGTGCTCCCCAAGGCCTTGCCGTGGGCGGCGGACACAGCCAGCAGCACCACGTTCTTGCGGGTGCTGTTCACGCCCACGCCCGCCAGGCGGCGCTGCGCCTCACTGGTCTCCAGCGCCCCGTGGATCACGTCCTCCAGCACCTGGCCGCAGAGCGCCCGCTGGGCCTGGCGCTGCTTGACCATGTTGTTCAGCTCCACGCTGATCAGGTTCTGCGCGTACCCGATGATGCCCGTGTCCTCGAAAGGCTGGCGGACCCACAGCGTGCAGGCATCCCGCCGGCCGGTGGGGACGGGGTAGCTGGACCAGGTATCCGCGGACGGGCTGGACGTGCTGCTGTTGTACAGCTGCGCTGCGAACTGGGTCAGGGCAATCTCCGTGCGCAGCATGCCGCCCAAATTCTTCAGCAACTCGGCCAGCCCGCCGCCGGTCAAAAGTGCCCGGGCCAGCACCTGGTGGCCGGCGATCAGACGCTCAAGCTTGGCGTAGTGGTCCGCCGACTGGGCGTCCGCCACCAGCTTGGTAATGGCGATGAACGGAGTCTCGTACGGGACCTCCACCACCGGGAGGCCCCAGCGGTTTGCCTCCGCCAACAGGGCTGGCGGCACGGACTCGTGCGTCAGGCCCACCCCGAATCCGATGCCCACGGCGCCGGCCCGCTGGACCTGGCGGACGAAGCGGCGCTGTTCGGGGGCGGAGCGCAGCCGCAGGCCGGTAGTGAGGACCAGTTCCCCGCCATTGAGGAACCGCTGCGGATCCTCGAGCTCGGTGACGGCCACCCAGTTGATGTCCTGGTTCCAGGTTGTCTCCGCCACGCCCGCCTTGGACAGCTTCAGGGACGTCACGCCCACCAGGGCGGCAAGGGAAATGGCCATGAGCCAAGGATAAACGTGAGCTGGGCAACCGCACTAAACCTATTCCGGAAGGGTGTGCAGGTGGCTATTCACCCCGATGGGGCCCTGGCATAGGCTCAATGCAGTTCCATCCATCCGTCCCGGCCTCCGCCCGGGCGCCGATGGCTCCTACGAAAGAGGTTGCACACCGTGGTCCAAACCTTGCAAAACTTCATCAACGGCGCGTTCGTCACCCCGGCCGGCACCGCCCTGCTGGACGTGGTCAACCCCGCCAACGGCGAGGTGGTGGCACACGCCCCCGTTTCCGTGCAGGCCGATGTCGATGCCGCCATGGCCGCCGCGAAGGACGCATTCCGGACCTGGAAGCACGTCACCCCGGGCCAGCGCCAGCTGATGCTGCTCAAGCTCGCCGACGCCGTCGAGGCCAACAGCGACGAACTAGTTGAGGCCCAGCACCGCAACACCGGCCAGGTCCGCTCCCTGATCGCCTCCGAGGAAGTTGCCGCCGGCGCAGACCAGCTCCGCTTCTTCGCCGGTGCCGCCCGAATCCTGGAAGGCAAGTCCGCCGGCGAGTACTTCGAGGGCCACACCTCCTACGTCCGCCGCGAACCCATCGGCGTGGTGGCCCAGGTGGCGCCGTGGAACTACCCGTTCCTGATGGCCATCTGGAAGATCGGCCCCGCCCTGGCCGCCGGCAACACCGTGGTCCTCAAACCCTCCGACACCACACCCGAGTCCACCCTGGTCCTGGCCCGCCTCGCCGGTGAGATCTTCCCGGCCGGCGTCCTCAACGTTGTCCTGGGCACTGGTGAAACCGGGGCCATGATGGTGGAGCACAAGGTCCCCGGCCTGGTGTCCATCACCGGCTCCGTGCGCGCCGGTATCGCCGTCGCCTCCGGTGCCGCCAAGGGCCTCAAGCGCGCCCACCTGGAGCTGGGTGGCAAGGCTCCGGCCATCGTGTTCAAGGACGCGGACATCAAGAAGAGCGCCGCGGCCATCGCCGAGTTCGCGTTCTTCAACGCCGGCCAGGACTGCACCGCCATCACCAGGGTTTTGGTGGAGGAGTCGGTGCACGACGACGTCGTGGCAGCCATGGTGGAGCACACCAGGACCCTGCACACGGGCTCCCAGAACGACGAAGACAACTACTTCGGGCCGCTGAACAACATCAACCACTTCAACGCGGTCACATCGGTGGTGGAGAACCTGCCCGCCAACTGCCGGATCGAAACCGGCGGGCACCGCGCGGGGGAGAAGGGCTTCTTCTTCGAACCCACCATCATCACCGGCGCCAAGCAGACCGACGACGTTGTCCAGAAGGAAACCTTCGGCCCGGTCATTACCGTGCAGAAATTCAGCACCGAAGCTGAAGCCGTGGAACTGGCCAACGACGTCGAGTACGCCCTGGCCTCCAGCGTCTGGACCACCAACCACGGCACCGCCATGCGGCTGAGCCGGGACCTGGACTTCGGCGCCGTCTGGATCAACACCCACATCCTGCTCACCGCCGAAATGCCGCACGGCGGCTTCAAGCAGTCCGGCTACGGCAAGGATCTCTCCATGTACGGCGTGGAGGACTACACCCGCATCAAGCACGTCATGTCCGCCCTCGACGCCTGACCAGTTTCCGCTGGTTGAGCGTGTCGAAACCCCGGTTGCGACAAGCTCAACCACCAGCACAGAAAGAACCCCAATGACCACCACCGCATCAGACATCACGTTCCGCCTCGAGCAGAAGCGCAACGTCCAGGCCGACTTCCCGGGCCCCAAGTCCGTGGCACTGACCGAGCGCCGCAAGTCCGTGGTGGCTGCCGGCGTCGCCTCCAGCGTCCCCGTCTACGTGGCGGACGCTGACGGCGGCATCATCCACGACGTCGACGGCAACTCCTTCATCGACCTCGGCTCAGGCATCGCCGTGACCAGCGTGGGCGCCTCCGATCCAGCCGTCGTCGGCGCCGTCAAGGAAGCAGTGGAGCACTTCACCCACACCTGCTTCATGGTCACCCCGTACGAAGGCTACGTGGCGGTCGCCGAGCAGCTGAACCGCCTCACCCCGGGCGACCACGAGAAGCGCACGGTGCTCTTCAACTCCGGCGCCGAAGCCGTGGAAAACGCCGTCAAGGTGGCCCGCCTGGCAACCGGCCGGGACGCCGTCGTCGCGTTCGACCACGCCTACCACGGCCGCACCAACCTGACCATGGCGCTGACCGCCAAGGCCATGCCGTACAAGACCAACTTCGGACCCTTCGCGCCCGAGGTCTACCGGATGCCCATGAGCTACCCGTACCGCGAGGAGAACCCCTCCATCACCGGTGCCGAGGCCGCCAAGCGTGCCATCACCATGATCGAGAAGCAGATCGGCGGGGACCAGGTTGCCGCGATCATCATCGAACCCATCCAGGGCGAGGGCGGGTTCATTGTCCCGGCCGAGGGCTTCCTGCCCGCACTTGCCGCCTGGGCCAAGGACAAGGGCATCGTCTTCATCGCGGACGAAGTCCAGTCCGGCTTCTGCCGCACCGGCGAATGGTTCGCCGTGAACCACGAGGGCGTCATCCCGGACATCATGACCATGGCCAAAGGCATCGCCGGCGGCATGCCGCTGTCCGCCATCACCGGCCGCGCCGACCTGCTCGACGCCGTCCACCCCGGCGGCCTGGGCGGCACCTACGGCGGCAACCCCGTGGCATGTGCCGCGGCCCTGGCGTCCATCGGGTCCATGGAGGAATACGACCTCAACGCCCGTGCCCGCCACATCGAGGAACTCGCGCTGGGCCGGCTCCGTGACCTGCAGTCCGAACTGGCTGCTGCCGGTACCGCCGTGATCGGCGACGTCCGTGGCCGCGGTGCCATGCTCGCCGTCGAACTCGTCCAGGCCGGTTCCAAGGAACCCAACCCGGAGCTGACCAAGGCCGTGGCCGCCGCCTGCCTTAAGGAAGGCGTCATCATCCTCACCTGCGGCACCTACGGCAACGTCATCCGCCTGCTGCCGCCGCTGGTCATCACCGACGAGCTGTTGGCGGACGGCCTGGAGGTCCTCGCTGCTGCCATCAAGGCTCACGCCTGACCGGAACGACTCCCTCCGGCAACGCAAAGAAGGTGGGCTCCCAATCGGGAGCCCACCTTCTTTGTGCCTGCGCAGGCCTCTCAGGCGGCGGCCCGGAGCGCGGCCCTGCGGACCAGCGAATTCCGGCGTGCTGTCCTTAACATGTCCACCGTGAGCAGCAGCAGGGCCAGCCACACCACTCCGAACCCGATCCAGCGCTCCACGGTCATGGCCTCCCGGAAGACCAGCAGCGCCACCAGAAACTGCAGCACCGGGGCGAAGTACTGCAGCAACCCGATGGTGGTCATGGGCAGCCGCCGGGCGGAGGCGCCGAAGAAGAGCAGGGGAACCGCGGTGATGACGCCGGAGGCCAGCAACAGCCAGAAGTGTCCGGGGCCTTGGGTGGTCAGCGTGGCGGTGCCACCCACGGCCAGGACAACCATCGCCACGGCGGCCAGCGGGGCCAGGACCATGGTTTCCACGCTGAGGCTGGTAATGGCGTCCACCCTGGAGCCCACCCGGTTCTTGACGAACCCGTAAAGACCGAAGCTGAAGGCCAGCGTCAGGGCGATCCAGGGAAGTTTCCCGTAGGAGTAGGTCAGCACGCCCACGGCGATGAAGCCGACGCCGACGGCGGCCCACTGGAGCGGCCGGAGGCGTTCCTTCAGCACGAACACCCCCAGCAAAACGGAAACGAGCGGGTTGATGAAGTAGCCCAGCGAGGTTTCCACCGCCTGCCCGGTGGTCACGCCGTAGGTGTAGGTCAACCAGTTGATGGCGATCAGGAACGCCGCCACCGCCAACGGACCGAACACCCGCCGGTCCTTCACCGCTGCGGCAAGCACGCTCCAGCTCCGGGTCACCGTGATCAGGAGGGCACAGAACAGCAGCGACCACACCACGCGGTTGGCCACGATCTCGACGGCGCCGGCAGGCATGAGGATGAAGAAATACAGGGGGAGCAGCCCCCACAAGACGTACGCGCCGATGCCGAAGAGCATGCCCGCCGTCGTGTCCTTGGCAACGGGCTTGGGGCCTGTGGTGGCCGCGGGCTTCTGCCCGGCGGTCGGGGACGTGGTGGCTGGGGCGGCGTGGGACGTTCGTTCTGGCATGGGCACGATGTCCATAACAGCAGCCCCGGGGCAGGTATTCCAGCCGGAACACGGGCAAACCGGAAAACAATCAGTAGGCTTTCTTTCATGACATCCGCTTACCGGCCATCCGACGCTCGATGAGACTCCGGCGCAGCAACGCCTCCGGCCGCGGCTACCGCAGGGTGGCCGCAGGAACAGGCTTCAGTTACCGGGACCTTGACGGGTCCACCCTGCCGCCCGGACCCGTGCGGGACCGGCTGGAAAGCATCGGCATTCCCCCCGCGTGGACCGACGTCTGGATCGCCCCGTTCGAGAACGGCCATATCCAGGCAACCGGCCTGGACGCAGTGGGGCGACGCCAGTACATCTACCATCCTGAGTGGCGCGAGCGGAAGGACCGGGTGAAGTTCGACCGGTCCCTGCAGCTGGCCGAATCGCTCCCCGTGGCCCGCCGCAAGGTCACCATGGACCTGCGAAGCGAGGGCTTCAGCCGGGAGCGCGTCCTGGCGGCAGCCTTCCGGATGCTTGACAGCGGATCCCTGCGGGTTGGCTCCGAGCGCTACACCAACGAAAACGGCAGCCGCGGCCTGGCCACGCTGCTGTGTGCCCACGTCCGGGTGCGCAAAGACAGGATCCTGCTGAGCTTCCCTGCCAAGAGCGGCAAGGACTGGGAATCGGAAATCCGCGATCCCGACCTCGCCGACCTTTTGCGCCTGCTTAAGCGGCGCGGATCCAACGCGCGGCTCCTCGCCTACAAGGAGGGCCGCACCTGGCGGCCCGTGACCAGCGCGGACATCAACGCCTATGTGAAGGAGCGGACCGGGTCCGATTTCACTGCCAAGGACTTCCGGACCTTGCGGGGAACCGCTGCCGCAGCGGCCAGCCTGGCACGTACCGGCGCCCTGCGCACGGCCGCCAAGCGGAAGCGCGCCATCAGCAGGGCCATGGTCGAGGCCGCGGAAACCCTGGGAAACACCCCCTCGATCGCCCGCAAGAGCTATGTGGACCCCCGGGTCGTGGACCACTACCACGCCGGCGAAACCATCGATCCGACGCGGCTGGACTCCGCCGAAGCCGAACTCCGGGCACTCCTGTACCGGGAAGGCCAGGTGGTGCCCCTGGCCGCCAACTAGAATGGGGCCTTGTGCGTTGCACCATGCAGCGCATGAATCACGAGCAGGACCAGTTCAGAAGGGCTCCCGGTGACCAATCACAGCGAATCCGCCGCCAACCGACCGCTCCGCGTCGCCATTATCGGCGCGGGACCGGCGGGAGTCTATGCTGCGGACATCCTCACCAAGTCCAGCGGCGTCAAGGACGGCGACTTCCAGGTCAGCATCGACCTCTTCGAGGCCTATCCGGCGCCGTACGGTCTGATCCGGTATGGCGTCGCCCCGGACCACCCCCGGATCAAGGGCATCGTGAACGCCCTGCACAAAGTCCTGGACCGCGGCGACATCCGGTTCCTGGGCAACGTGACCTACGGCCGCGACCTGACCCTGCACGACTTCCGCGCCTTCTACGACGCCGTGATCTTTTCCACCGGCGCGGTCAAGGACGCAGACCTGGACATCCCGGGCATCAACCTCCATGGCTCCTTTGGCGGAGCGGACTTCGTGTCCTGGTACGACGGGCACCCGGACGTTCCGCGCGAGTGGCCCCTCGACGCCAAGGAGATCGCGGTCATCGGCAACGGCAACGTGGCCCTGGACGTGGCCCGCATGCTGGTCAAGCACCCGGAGGAACTGCTCAGTACCGAAATCCCGGACAACGTCTACCAGGGCCTGAAGGCGTCTCCCGTTACCGACGTCCACGTCTTCGGCCGCCGCGGGCCGGCCCAGGTCAAGTTCACCCCGCTGGAGTTGCGGGAGCTCAGCCACATGGACGACGTCGACATCGTGCTCTACCCGGAGGATTTCGAATTCGACGACGCCTCCGACGAGGCCATCCGAAGCAACAACCAGATCAAGACCATGGTGAACACCCTCACCAACTGGTTGGTGGAGGAGCACGCCGAAGCCGAGAACCCGTCGTCCCGCCGGCTGCACCTGCACTTCCTGCACAGCCCGGTTGAGGTGCTCGACGACGGCACGGGCAAGGTGGACGGGATCAAGTTCGAGCGGATGCAGCTGGACGGGACCGGAAACGCCAAGGGCACGGGGGAGTACGTTGAATACCCCGTCCAGGCTGTCTACCGCGCCATCGGCTACCACGGCTCGGCGCTCGACGAACTGGAGTATGACGCCAAGCGCGGCGTCATCCCGAACGAGGGTGGCCGCGTCCTGGACGCCGATGGCAAGCCCGTCCCCGGAATCTACGCCACCGGCTGGATCAAGCGCGGCCCCGTCGGCCTGATCGGGCACACCAAGGGTGATGCCCTGGAGACCATCGGGTTCCTGCTGGAGGACCGGCTGAACCTCCCGGCGGCCCGCAATCCGGATCCGCAGGCCATCATCGACCTCCTGGAGGAGCGTGGCATCGAATACACCACGTGGAAGGGCTGGAACAAGCTCGACGCCCACGAGGCCGGCCTCGGTGCTGCCTGGACCGGCCCCGAAGGGCTGGACCACGTGGTGCGCGAACGCATCAAGGTGGTCCCGCGCGAGGAAATGATCCGTATCTCCCGCGGCTGACGACCATTCCCGGGAGGTTATTCCAGGCGGTGGTAGGTTGCTCCCATGCCCAGCTCTTTGATTGAGGTTCGACGCAGCTACACACGGGATCAGCAGGTTGCCTTGATCGACGCGGTCCACGGGGCGCTCGTGGCCGCGTTCAAGATTCCGGAGGAAGACCGGTTCATTCGCGTGCTCTCCTACGAGCCGCACCTAATGGTGAATGGGCTCGCTGCGGGAGTCGCCGACGGCTACACGCGGGTGACGATCGACTGCTTCGCCGGACGATCGATCGAGGCAAAGCGCAACCTTTACCGGCAGATCGTCGAGCGCCTCGAAGTGCTCGATATTGCGCCGGGGGATGTTTCGATTCTGCTTCGCGAAAGCCCGCCTGAGAATTGGGGCGCCGGCGGGGTCGCCGCCAGCGACTACGACCTTGGCTTCGACATCCACGTGTGACAGCCAAGGTGGGCTGTCCGAACCGGCCCAATTTCGTTACTGCCCACCCTAGCCGCAATTCAATATTAGGGTTAATGTAATTAACATGAATATGGCCGGGGCTGGAACCCGTCCCTACAGCTCACCCAAACGCGCCTCGGCTGCGGCCCGGACGGGTTACCGCATCCTGCAGGCCACCGAGGACCTGTTCATGGAGGGGCCGCTTGCCGATGTCACGTTGAACGCCGTGGCGGAGCGGGCGGGCGTCACTGTCCAGACCATCATCCGCCGGTTCGGCGGCCGGGCCGGCCTGATCCGCGCCACGGCAGAGTCAGCCGCCGCGCGCGTCTCGGCCCAGCGAAATGCAGTTCCCCCCGGTGACGTCCATGCCGCCGTCGAAAACCTGCTCGACCACTACGAAACCACCGCCGCGCTCGCCCTGAAACTGCTCGCCGAGGAACACTCGTCCGCGGACCTGGCCCCTATCACGGGGGCGGCCCGCCAACTCCACCGGCAATGGTGCGGACGGGTATTTGCGCCATTCCTGGAAGCCATGGCGGGTACGCCGGACCATGACCGCCGGCTGGCCCAGTTCGTCGCCCTCTGCGACGTCTACACCTGGAAACTGCTGCGCCTCGATGCCGGGCTCAGCCGCGACCAGGTGGCACACTCCCTGCTCGAAATGCTGGAACCCTTCACCCGGAGGCCCTGATGTCCACCGTCCTTGCCTACACCTCGCCCGCCATCGGCCACCTCTTCCCCATGGTTCCCCTGCTCGGGGAACTCAAAGCCCGGGGCCACGACGTGCACGTGCGTACCCTTCGCCGGCAGGTTCCCATGCTTACGGCGTCAGGGTTCCACGCCGGGTCCGTGGACGGGAGGATCCTTGCGATCGAGGCCACGGACTACAGGGCCGGAAACCCCAAGGCTGCCTTGGCTTCCAGCGTTGAGACGTTCACCAGCCGCGCCCGTTTCGATGCGCCGGACCTGCAGCGGGCCATCGCCGACGTCGGCCCGGACCTGCTGCTCATCGACATCAACGCCTGGGGAGCACGGATCCAAGCCGAGTCATCCGGCCTTCCCTGGGCCACCTTCAGCCCCTACACCCCGCCGCTGCAATCGAAGGGAACGCCGCCCTTTGGTCCCGGGCTTGCCCCCATGAACGGCCCGTGGGGGAGGGCCCGCGATGCCGTGGCTCGCCGCCTGGTCATTGGCGCGGTGGAAAAGCTGATGCTGCCGCGGATCAATTCACTTCGGGCCGAACTTTCCGGAGGCAGGCTTCCCCCGGTGACCGGCGCCGACTCTATGTTCCGCACCGCGCCTCTGATGCTCGTGGCGACCTCCGAGCCGTTCGAGTATCCCCACCCGGACTGGGGCGCCGACGTGCGCATGATTGGCGCACTCGCATGGGAGCCGCCGGCCGAACCTCCCGCCTGGCTTGGAGAGGCCACCCACCCCGTGGTCCTGGTGACCACGTCCTCCGAGTACCAGGCGGACGAAGCCATTGTGCGGACCGCGCTGGCGGGACTTGCCGGGGAGCCCTTCACCGTCGTCGCCACCCTGCCTGCAGCCCAGGCCGGTTCGGCCGGTGCCGCCAAGGCCGCCGGCATGGACCGGTTCGGGCCCCTGCCGGCCAATGCGCGGCTGGAGCACTTCGTCCCGCACGGGCCCGTGCTCGACCGGGCAGCGGTTGCCATCACCCACGGCGGAATGGGGGCAACGCAGAAGGCCCTGTCCAAGGGAGTGCCGGTGGTGGTGGTTCCGTTCGGCCGCGACCAGCACGAGGTGGCGGCCCGGGTGGTGGCGGCCGACGCCGGGGTGCGGCTGGGGCGGAAAAACCTCACCCCCGAGCGGCTCCGGGCAGCCGTTTACCGGGCCCAGGGGAAAGCGCCGGGCGCGCGGCGGGTCGCCGCCGGCTATGCCGCCGCCGGGGGAGCCGCGGCGGGCGCGGATGCGTTGGAGGAACTGGTCCGGGTGCGCCGATGACACGGCGGTGTTGTTTGGCTATGCTGGCTGGGCCACCCTCCAGCGCTGCCTCGCCGGACAAGACCCCGGAACGGGAGTTCGATGACGAACCTGCTCCACCCTGAACCGCGCCAGCGTGCCGCACTGGCCGGGCACGAGCGCCTCGGGTCGGACCCCGGCAACCTCACCCCCGAGATCCCCGGCCTGCGCAACCTCATCAGGGAGTCCTGGCAGCGGTCGGCAAGCTTCAAGGCCAACCCTGACAACGCGGCCGCGCCGCTGGCACTCGACTGGGACCAGTTGGAGGACTACCGCCGGCAGCACCCGCTGGCCGCGATCATGCCGGTCATCAACAAGCTGCTGGTCCAGCCCAGCCACGACAGCGGGCTCCTGGTTGCGGTGGGCGACGAGGTGGGCAGGCTGCTGTGGGTGGATGGCGACCCCACCCTCCAGCGCCGCGCCGAAGGCATGATGTTCGTGCCCGGTGCCGACTGGTCCGAGGCCAGCGTCGGCACGAGCGCGCCGGGCACCGCCCTCGCCCTCGGCAGGGGCATCCAGATTGCCGGCGCCGAGCACTACCAGCGGACGGTCCACCCCTGGAGCTGCACAGCCGTCCCCTTCCACGACCCCGACTCCGGCGCCGTGCTCGGCGTCGTGGATATTACCGGAACGGCCACCGCGGTGGCTCCCCACACCCTGTCGCTGGTGGAGGCCACCGTTGCTGCCGCCCAGGCGCAACTGCGGGTGGAGCGCCTGCAGCTCGCGGCGGAGCTCGCCAGGAAACCCGTCCGGCGGCGGTCCCCGGCTGCCGCCGGCCGCAGCGGCAGTGCCACGGAAGGCAGCCTTTACCGCAACAGCCTGCAGCTGCTTGGGCGGGACCAGGCCCTGCTCAGCCTTGGTGGCAGGACCGTTTCGCTTTCCGCGCGGCACAGCGAGATCCTGGCCCTGCTGAGCGCGCATCCGGAAGGACTCAGCGCCGAGGAACTCTGTTCGCTGCTGTACCCGGGGGAGGGCTCCTCCATCACGCTTCGGGCCGAGATGGTCCGCCTGCGCAAGGTAGTCCAGCAGCTGAGCCCCGACGCTGTTCCAGGCTCACGTCCGTACCGGCTCCCGCAGGATCTGGTGCCGGACACCGGCCAGGTGCTCAGCTGCCTGCAGCGCGGTGCGCACCGAATTGCCCTGGAGATCTACCGCGGCGAGGTACTGCCGCGCTCGGAGGCACCGGGCATTCTCGACCTCAGGAACAGGGTGTCCTCCCTGCTCCGGGAAGCGGTCCTCACGGACGGCAGCGCCGAGTCCCTGCTCAAGTACGCTGCGCTCCCGGAGTCAAGGGACGACGTCGTCATCCGCCGTGCCGCGCTCCGCCTCCTGCCGCCTCGCTCACCCAAGCGGGCCGCTGTCGTGGCCGACCTGGAACGGCTGGAAGCCGAACTGCGCGCCTAAAACCAGGCCTGCCCGGTGGCTGAGGCTGTCGAAACCGGGCTTCGGCAAGCTCAACCACCGGTGCAACCTGGCTGCAACCTCCCGGCTCCTACGCTGTAGGCAACGGCGGGCCCCCTAGCGGGCCGGCCTCCTGCACAGCAAAGGAGCTAAGCAATGACCGTTTACGCACAGCCAGGAACCGACGGTTCGAAGGTCACCTTCAAGGACCGGTACGAGAACTGGATTGGTGGCGAATGGGTGGCCCCGGTCAAGGGCCAGTACTTCGAGAACATCACCCCGGTCACGGGCAAGGCCTTCTGCGAGGTGGCCCGCGGCACCGCGGAGGACATCGAACTGGCGCTGGACGCGGCCCACAAAGCGGCGCCGTCCTGGGGCAAGACCTCCGTAGCTGAACGTGCCGCCATCCTGAACAAGATCGCGGACCGCATCGACGAAAACCTCGAAATGCTCGCCGTCGCCGAAACCTGGGACAACGGCAAGCCTGTCCGCGAAACCCTTAACGCAGACCTTCCGCTGGCCTCGGACCACTTCCGCTACTTCGCCTCCGCCGTCCGTGCCCAGGAAGGCAGCCTGTCCCAGCTGGACGACAACACCACGGCCTACCACTTCCACGAACCCCTCGGCGTGGTGGGCCAGATCATCCCCTGGAATTTCCCCATCCTGATGGCCGTCTGGAAGCTGGCCCCGGCGCTCGCGGCCGGCAACACCGTGGTCCTCAAGCCCGCCGAGCAAACACCGAGCTCCATCCTGGTCCTGATGGAACTCATCGGCGACCTCCTGCCCGCGGGCGTGATCAACGTGGTCAACGGCTTCGGCGTGGAGGCCGGAAAGCCGCTGGCGTCCAGCTCCCGGATCCGCAAGATCGCGTTTACCGGCGAAACCACCACCGGGCGGCTCATCAGCCAGTACGCCAGCCAGAACCTGATCCCCGTCACCCTGGAACTGGGCGGCAAGAGCCCCAACATCTTCTTCAACGACGTTGCCCAGGAGAACGACGCCTTCTACGACAAAGCCCAGGAGGGCTTCGCCCTGTTCGCCTTCAACCAGGGCGAGGTCTGCACCTGCCCGTCCCGCGCCTTGGTGCAGGAAGACATCTACGAGTCCTTCATGGCCGACGCCGTGGCCCGGGTGGAGAAGATGATCCAGGGCAACCCGCTGGACACCGAGACCCAGGTTGGTGCGCAGGCGTCCAACGACCAGCTCGAGAAGATCCTGTCCTACATCGACATCGGAAAGCAGGAAGGCGCAAAGGTGCTCACCGGCGGCGCCCGTGCCGAACTGCCGGGCGACCTGGCCGGCGGCTTCTACGTCCAGCCCACCATCTTTGAGGGGCACAACCGGATGCGGATCTTCCAGGAGGAGATCTTCGGGCCCGTGGTGGCCGTGACCAGGTTCAGCGACTACAACGACGCCATGGGCATCGCCAACGACACCCTGTACGGGCTGGGTGCCGGGGTATGGTCCCGGAACGGCAACGTGGCCTACCGGGCGGGCCGGGAAATCCAGGCCGGCCGGGTCTGGGTCAACAACTACCACGCCTATCCGGCCGGCGCTGCCTTTGGCGGCTATAAGTCCTCCGGCATTGGCCGGGAAAACCACGCCATGATGCTGGACCACTACCAGCAGACCAAGAACCTGCTGGTCAGCTACGACGAGAACAAGCTGGGCTTCTTCTAAACCATCGCTACCTCCACTATAACGACGCAAGGATTTCGCCAATGACGACGACAATGCAAGCAGCAGTAGTAACCGAATTCGGCACCGACCTGTCCATCCAGGACATCGACGTTCCGGTGCCCGGGCCCGGGCAGGCACTGATCAAGGTGCTCACCACCGGTGTCTGCCACACCGACCTGCACGCCGCGGAGGGCGACTGGCCGGTGAAACCCACTCCGCCGTTCGTTCCCGGCCACGAAGGTGTCGGCGAAGTGGTGGGCCTGGGCGAGGGCGTCACCGACCTCGCCCTGGGCGACCTCGTGGGCAACGCCTGGCTCTGGTCCGCCTGCGGCGACTGCCAGTACTGCCGCACCGGCTGGGAAACACTGTGCGAGGCGCAGCAGAACGGCGGCTACAGCGTGGACGGCTCCTTCGGGGAGTACATGCTCGTGGACTCGCGCTTCGCGGCCCGCATACCGGCGGGATCCGACCCCGTCGAGGTGGCGCCGGTGCTCTGCGCCGGCGTCACCGTCTACAAAGGCCTGAAGATGACCGAGGCGACGCCGGGTCAGTGGGTCACCATCTCCGGCATCGGCGGCCTGGGCCATATCGCCGTCCAGTACGCCGTGGCCATGGGCCTGCGTGTCGCCGCGGTTGATATCGCCGACGACAAACTTGCCCTGGCAAAGGCCCACGGCGCCGAAGTGACAGTCAATGCCTTGCATGAAGACCCGGCAGAAGTGATCCAACGTGAAACAGGAGGCTGCCATGGAGTCCTGGTTACTGCTGTGCACCCGTCAGCGTTCGGGCAGGCGATCGGGATGGCCCGCCGCGGCGGCACCATTGTGTTCAACGGGCTGCCGCCGGGGGACTTTCCTGCGCCGATTTTCGACATCGTGCTCAAGGGGTTGACGGTCCGCGGCTCGATCGTGGGCACCCGGCAGGACCTGGCCGAAGCCCTGGATTTCTACGCCCGGGGGAAGATCCACCCCACGGTCTCCGTACGCGAGCTTTCCGAGGTCAACGCGGTGTTCGATGAGATGAAGCACGCCAAGATCGACGGCCGCGTGGTGCTGAAGTTCTAATGCACATCCATGGGCTTGAGGCCGCCGTGACGCTGCCCGGGGAAGACTTTTCCCGGGTGGCGCTCACGCCCGCGGCCGTGGACCTCCTGCGGATGCTCTGGGAGCGGCACGGTCCGCTCATGTTCCACCAGTCGGGCGGCTGCTGTGACGGGTCCTCGCCAATGTGCTACCCGGCAGGGGACTTCATCACCGGGGATTCAGACGTCCTGCTGGGGCTGTTCGACCTGTCGGACGGAGTGCTGCCCCTGCCCCTGGAGTTCTGGATGTCCCGGGAACAGTTCAATTACTGGAGCCACACGCATCTGACTGTCGACGTTGTTCCGGGCCGGGGAAGTGGGTTTTCGGTGGAGGCGCCCGAGGGCAAGCGCTTCCTGATCCGCTCAACCCTGATGGACTGGCCCGTCTAGGAAGTTCGGTCAAACACGCCCGGGGCTCTCCATCAGGAGGGCCCCGAGTGCGTTGGCGGAATATAGTTCGGCCGTTGAGCCGTCTCACTATTCGGGACAATTGGGACCGTCCAGTGGATGGACACTATCGTTGATAGGTCTGTTTCCCTCACAAACCAGGATTGTGACCCCCAATGAATCTTCTGCGGACAAAATCCATCGAGCAATCGATCGCTGACGCCGATGAACCCGGACGCAAGCTCAAGCGTTCCCTCAGCACCTGGGACCTCATGATCATGGGCGTCGCCGTGGCTGTGGGCGCCGGCATTTTTTCCGTTGGCGCCAAGGCTGCTGCGAATTTCGCCGGCCCCGCCGTCACGCTGTCCTTCGCCATCGCCGCCGTTACCTGCGCGCTGGCCATCATGTGCTACGCCGAGTTCGCCACCGCCATCCCCGTGGCCGGTTCAGCCTATGTCTTCACGTATGCCACCATGGGCGAACTCCTTGCCTGGATCATCGGCTGGAACCTGATCCTGGAGTTGTTCACAGCCGCCGCCGTGATCGCCAAATACTGGGGCATCTACCTCAGCAAGGTCTTCGCCCTCACCGGTGCCGACATCCCGCCCGCCATCTCGCTGGGCGGCGTGGACCTCTACTGGGGCGCCTTCCTGATCGTGGCCATCTTCACCGTGCTGCTGGTCCTGGGCACCAAGCTCTCCGCCCGGGTTGGCAACATCTTCACCCTGATCAAGATCGCCGTGGTGTTGTTCGTGATCGTGGTGGGCTTCACCTACGTCAAGGTTGAAAACTACACCCCGTTCGTTCCGGCAGCGCAGCCCACCGCCGGCACCGCCGGCGCGGACGTGCTGAAGCAGTCCTTCTTCGGCTTCCTTACCGGGGCTGCCCCGGCCCAGTATGGCACCCTGGGCATCTTCGCCGGTGCCGCCCTGGTGTTCTTCGCCTTCATCGGTTTCGATGTGGTGGCCACCTCGGCCGAGGAAGTGAAGAACCCGCAAAAGACCCTTCCCCGCGGCATCTTCGGCGGCCTGGCCGTGGTCACACTGCTCTACATCCTCGTGTCGCTGGCGCTGACCGGCATGGTGTCCTACACCCAGCTGGCCGAGGCCAAGAGCCCCACCCTCACCACCGCCTTCGAGGCGGTCGGTGACACGTCAGCCGCAAAGGTCATCGCCTTCGGGTCCCTTGTGGGCCTGACCACCGTGATCATGGTGCTCCTCATGGGCCTGTCCCGCGTGGTGCTCGCCATGAGCCGCGACGGGCTGCTGCCCCGGGCCCTGTCCAAAACCAGCGACAAGCGTTCGACGCCGGCGCGCCTCCAGATCATCTGCGGCGCCGCGGTGGCCCTTGTTGCGGGCCTCACCAACGTGGACCTGCTCGAGGAAATGATCAACATCGGTACGCTCTCCGCGTTCGTGGTGGTGAGCCTGGGAATCCTGGTGCTCCGCAAGAAGCGCCCTGACCTGAAGCCGGCCTTCCGTGTTCCGTTCGGCAAGGTGCTGCCGGTTGTCTCGGCCGCCCTGTGCCTGTACCTCATGACCAATCTCGCCGTGGAGACCTGGATCTTCTTTGCCGTCTGGCTGGTCATCGGCCTGGCCATCTACTTTGCCTACGGCCAGCGCCACTCGCGGCTCAACGAGCGCTTCGCTGAAGCCAACGCGTCCGTCAACAACCGTCCGGGCACCAGCGCACGCCCAGCGGCCGCGTCGGATGACGAGGACGAGCTGTCCCGGACCTGAGCGTCCTTGCGCCCCTGGTGAACTGCCCGCCCGGCCCCCGCCGGGCGGGCAGCGGCGTTTCCGGCTCCTAGGATGGATGTATGGCACGTCCTTCCCGTTCAGAACGCAAAGGTGAACTTCTTGCTGCCATCCTTGACTACCTGATGGACAAGACCCTGGCCGAACTGAGCTTCCGGAGCCTCGCCGAGGGCCTGGGGATGAGTTCCTACACGCTGGTGTACCACTTCGGCAGCCGGGAACAATTGATCAACGACATCGTGGTGTCCATCGAGTCGCGCCTGGACCGGATGCGCAACACCGATGTCCGCGACATTGACCGGGACGCGTGGCGCGCATTCCTGCTCGACTCGTGGCAGTGGACCATGGCCCAGCGGAACCGGCACCTGACCCGGCTCGAATTCGAGGCCACAGCGCAGGACATTGTGGCTGCCACGCCGCGGGGCACCGCGCAGGAGCATTTCCGCCTGCTGCACCACAAGACCCGCGACTGGCTGATGGTCCGGGGCATTCCCGAAGAATACGCGGACACCGACGCCAGGCTCTTCACGTCCACCTTCTACGGCCTGCAGTTCGATTTCGTGGTCATGAACCAGCCCGACGCCGCCACCAAGGCCTTTGAACTCATGCTGGCGGTGTTCTTCAACAACCTCGAGACGCGCCTCGCGGCCGCAGCACAGCACCCCGCGGGACAGCAACCAGCGGGCCAGTGAGCCACCAGGCGTCACGGGGCTGCGTAGCGGCCCACCCACTCCACGAGCGGACGGAGTTTCCGCCACCTTTCCGCGATCTCCTCCTTGGCCTCCGGTGTGGAAACCCACTCCGGCTGGCCCACCTCGACCGCGGCGGACAGTGATTTGTGCTTGAGGAGTTCGGCGCGGGGATGGTCCTTATCGAAACCCCGCGGGACGGTCTTCAGCTTCTCGCCCTCGATGGCAAAACCTGCCCCGGCCACGGCGTCCACAATGCCCTGCAGGGCGGACCCGCTGGCGGAGGCGTCGGCGGCTGAACGGAACCGGGCCAGCTGGGCGGGGGTGTGGGAGTGGTAGCCGCCGCCGATCAACAGTCCGTCCGCATTGATCTGGAGATAGAAACCGACGCCCTCCTGGCGTGCGGCAAATGCTCCCTGCGCGGTCTTGTACGGCGATTTGTCCAGCGAGAAGCGGATGTCCCGGTTGGGACGGAACAGTTTGGCGGGGCCAAACTCGGGTTCCAGCTCTGAGAGCAGGAGGGTGAGCGGCTGCTTCACCGCCTCCTCATATGTCGCCTTGTGTTCCTGCCACCAGTCGCGGTTGTTGTTCTCTTCCAGCTGCGCGTAGAAGCCGAAGGCCTCCGGGGGAATGCCTGCGAAAGTACTCATGTAGGGAGCCTAGGGCTGCCTGCCGCAACCGGCCAGATCTCCGCGGCCGTATGTGCAAAACAACAGCCGGACAGCAGAACACCCCGTTCCCGGCAGCCCGGGAACGGGGTGTTGTGTGGCCCGGGGGCCTGGAATGCCGTATTAGCCCACCTTGTTGGCGGACTCTGCCTGGGAGGTCGGAGCCGAGGGTGCATCGGCTGCGCCGAGGTTGGCGCGCAGCTTGGCGCCCAGTTCGGCGTCGACGTTGGTCCAGTACTGGATGGCCCGTTCCTTGATGTCGGCGCTCTTGACGCCGCCCACTGCACCGGAGATCGTCTCCAGGAACCGGGCCTTGGCGGCCTCGTCATAGACCTCGCGGTACAGCGCGCCGGCCTGGACGAAGTCGCCGTCCTCCGCGTGGAGGGAGTGCGCGGCGAGGGTCAGTTCGCCGTCGTTCTCCCAGCCGCCGGCCGGGTTCTGCGGCTCAACCGCAGCGGGGCCGCCCACGGAGTTCGGTGCGTAGACCGGAACCGACGGAGCGTTGAACAGGTAGCGTCCCGCGCCGTCCTGGCTGTAGTTGTTGACCTGGTTCTTGGGCTGGTTCACCGGGATCTGCGCGTGGTTGGTGCCCACGCGGTAGCGGTGCGCATCGGCGTAGGAGAAGATGCGGGCCTGCAGCATCTTGTCCGGCGAGGCGGCGATGCCGGGGACGAAGTTCGACGGCGCAAAGGTGGCCTGCTCGATCTGCGCGAAGTAGTTCTCCGGGTTCTTGTTCAGCTCCATGGTGCCAACCTTGATCAGCGGGTAGTCGCTGTGCGGCCACACCTTGGTCAGGTCGAACGGGTTGTAGCGGTAGGTCTTGGCGTCCTCGTAAGGCATCACCTGGACGTGCAGGTCCCAGGAGGGGAAGTTGCCGGCGGCGATGTTCTCGGACAGGTCGCGGATGTAGAAGTCCGCGTCGGACCCGGCCAGCTGCTCAGCCTGCTCGCTGGACATGGAGTTCACGCCCTGGTTGGACTTGAAGTGGTACTTGACCCAGAAGCGCTCGCCGGCGGCGTTGATCCACTGGTAGGTGTGCGAGCCGTAGCCCTGCATTTCGCGCCACGAGGCGGGCAGGCCGCGGTCGCCCATGAGCCAGGTGACCTGGTGTGCGGACTCGGGGGACAGGGTCCAGAAGTCCCACTGCATGTCGGCGTCACGCAGGTGCGTACCCGGCAGGCGCTTCTGCGAGTGGATAAAGTCCGGGAACTTGATGCCGTCGCGGATGAAGAAGACGGGGGTGTTGTTGCCCACGAGGTCGTAGTTGCCCTCGGTGGTGTAGAACTTCACGGCGAACCCGCGGGGATCGCGCCAGGTATCCGGGGAACCGTTCTCGCCGGCGACGGAGGAGAAGCGGATCAGCATCTCGGTCTCGGCGCCCGGCTGCAGGAACGCGGCCTTGGTGTACTTGGAGATGTCCTCGGTGGCCTTGAACGTGCCGAATGCGCCGCCGCCCTTGGCGTGCACTACGCGCTCCGGAACCCGTTCGCGGTTGAACTGGGCAAGCTTTTCGACGAGGTAGTGGTCGGTCAGGATGATGGCACCGTCGGCACCAACTGACTTCGAGTGAGCGTCGGACGTAACCGGCGCACCTGACTGGGTTGTGGAAACGGCAGTCATTGTTCTCCTATTTCTCTTTTTCTTGCGAGGGACTATGGGGAGGAAGTTGCTGGGCCCGCTGGCAGTCCTGGCAGATGCCCTGGTACATGACGTCGGCGATCTGGATGGTCATGGGCTTGGCGTCAGGGTTCCAGTGGGGCGTGAGGCACGGGGCATGGCCGACGGCGCAGTCCACGTCCTCCACGCGCCCGCAGCTGATGCAGATGGCGTGGTGGTGGTTGTCACCCACGCGCGTCTCGTACAGGGCAGGGGAGTGCGGCGGTTCGAAGCGGCGCAGCATGTGCAGGTCCGTCAGGTCGCCCAAGACCACGTAGACCGACTGGGCCGTCAGCTCGGGCAGTTCGGCCCGGGCGGCGGCCAGGATGCTTTCGGCAGGTGAATGCGGGTGGCGTTCGACGGCGGCCAGCACGGCGAGCCGCTGCTTGGTCACCCTGCGGCCGTGGGCGCGCAGGGCCGCAGCCCATGCGTCCTGGCCGTCAAAGTGCTCCGTCATGGCTCCATTCAAACACTTATTACTACTAACTCACAATAAGGCTTGGCTTACCTCGTAGCGGTCCTTCGCACCAGGGCGCCCCGCGCGCTCGGGTCGTGGCCGGCGTCCAGTGTGTCGATGCTTTTTGACAGGGTCTGTGACTACTGCCATAGTCATTGTTATGGACCTGTTGGACAGCTGGACAGCTAGACAAGAACCGGTGGTGCGCGTTGGTGCGGCAGAGCAGGTTTTCGCTTCGCTGCGTGGCGCCATTGAAGGTGGAAAGATCCCTGTGGGCACCCGCCTCGACTCGGAAGCGACGCTTGCCCGGCAGTACGGAGTGAGCAGGACCATGGTCAGGGAGGCGCTTCGCTCATGCACCGCCCTGGGACTGACGGCCACCCACACAGGCAAGGGGACCTTCGTCATAGCGGACAAGGTTGCCCGGGACCTCAAGCTTGGAAAGTACTCTGCCAGCGCCCTTGTGGAGGCCCGGCCCCATGTCGAAGTACCTGCTGCAGGTCTGGCTGCCCGGCGCCGCAGCGACGAAGACCTGGAAGCCCTCCGGGAGATCCTTCGTGAAATGGCGCAGGAGGATGACATCCAGCAATGGGTGCTCCTGAATACCGAGTTTCACATGACCATCGCCCGGTGCAGCGGCAACGGCGTTTTTGAATCATTTCTGTCGGACATTTGTGAGGCCATGGCAAACCAGTCAAGTACCCTCAACCTGATGGCCGACCGGCGTAAGGAATCAGGCAACGAACACGCCCGCATCTTCGCTGCCATTGAGCGGGGCTCGGCCGAAGACGCGTCCCAAGCCATGACCATGCATCTGCACGGCGTCGAGTGTGCCCTGGGCACCATCGTCCCGGGAGGCTGACCAACCCGGACCGATCTTCAGGCGGCAGCCCACCGGATCTGCCACAGTCCTGAGCTCACAGGACAACCTGAGCGCCATTCCCTTTATGCCCTTCCCTCCACACCCTGGTTCACCCTGCCCTTTTTCAGCCCAGCACTTTCGTCCACGCCGACAACGAAGCCTTGTGAGGACTCTCTTGACTACCATTGAAACCGCCGTGCCCGCCGCTACCCGGTCAGAGCATGACTTGCTCGGGGACCGGGACGTCCCTGCCCGTGCGTATTGGGGTGTGCATACGCTCCGTGCTGTGGAGAACTTCCCGATTACCGGGCAGAAGCTGTCTTCCAACATGCACCTGGTCCGCGGCCTGGCCGCGGTCAAGCTGGCCGCCGCCCGGACCAACCGTGAACTGGGATTGTTGGACGCCGAACGGGCTGACGCCATTGAGCAGGCGTGCCTGGACGTCATGGCGGGCCGGCTCGCGGACCAGTTCGTGGT
Source organism: Pseudarthrobacter sp. NPDC058196 (assembly GCF_042882685.1). Taxonomy (NCBI): domain Bacteria; kingdom Bacillati; phylum Actinomycetota; class Actinomycetes; order Micrococcales; family Micrococcaceae; genus Pseudarthrobacter; species Pseudarthrobacter sp. NPDC058196. The sequence continues at coordinate 164,792 of NZ_JBHVVN010000012.1, read as the reverse complement.
GGACGTTGTCCAGGGCGGTGCCGGGACGTCGTCGAACATGAACGCCAACGAGGTCATCGCCAACCGTGCCCTGGAAATCCTGGGCCACCCCAAGGGTGACTACGCCAGGCTGCACCCGAACGACCACGTCAACCTCAGCCAGTCCACCAACGACGTGTACCCCACCGCGGTGAAGCTGGGCACCATCTTCGCCGCCCGGGAACTCCTGGCAGCCCTCGAAGAACTCGAGGATGCCTGCGCCGCCAAAGCCATGGAGTTCCGCACCGTGGTCAAGATGGGCCGCACCCAGCTCCAGGACGCCGTCCCCATGACCCTGGGCCAGGAGTTCGGCAGCTACGCCGTCACCATCGGCGAGGACCGGCTCCGCCTGGCAGAGGCCGAGTTGCTGATCCACGAGATCAACCTCGGCGCCACCGCCATCGGCACCGGCCTGAACGCCCCCGCCGGATACGCCGCAACAGCATGCCGGCACCTGGCCGAGATCACCGGCCTGCCGCTGGTCACCGCCGTCGACCTGATCGAGGCCACCCAGGACGTGGGCGCGTTCGTGCACCTCTCCGGTGTCCTCAAACGCGTGGCAGTGAAACTGTCCAAGATCTGCAACGACCTCCGCCTGCTCTCCTCCGGCCCCCGCGCGGGCTTCGGCGAGATCAACCTCCCGGCCGTGCAGTCCGGCTCCTCCATCATGCCCGGAAAGATCAACCCGGTCATCCCCGAAGTGGTCTCCCAGGTCGCCTACGAAGTGATCGGCAACGACGTCACCATCACCATGGCCGCCGAAGCCGGGCAACTGCAGCTCAACGCCTTCGAACCGATCATCGTCCACAGCCTCCACAAGAGCATCTCCCACCTCGAAGCAGCCTGCCGCACCCTCACGGCCCGCTGCATCAGTGGAATCACCGCCAACACCGACCACCTGCGCCGCACCGTGGAGCAGTCCATCGGCCTGGTCACCGCATTGAACCCCCACCTCGGCTACGCCACCGCCACCGCCATCGCGCAGGAAGCCCTCGCCACCGGCAAGGGCGTCGCCGAACTCGTCCTCGAACACCGCCTCCTCACCGACGCCCAACTCCAGGACCTCCTCAGCCCCGAACGCCTGGCAAACCTCAGCAAGTAGTCCCCACCCGCCCCCTGGCCCCGCAAACCCGGCCAAGGAACCCGGCAGGCCCGGGCCCACCCCAAATCGTCCCCTGGGCTTTGTACCAGGGGTATATGAACATGCCCGAATTTCCTCAGCCGACGACACAGAAGCGGACCTCAGCGACGAGGACCGTCCCGGCCACGGGACCGACTTCCCGGCATTTACCGAAGGATGAATATGAAAAACAAATCAACCATGTGGATCCTCGCCGCACTGGTTTTCGGAATACTGGGCGGCCTGCTGTTCCACTGGCTGCTTCCCACGGACGCCCGCGGATCAGTGGTTACGGTGCTGGACACCGTCACGCACATGTTCCTGAACCTGATCAAGATGATCATCGCTCCGCTGATCTTCGCCACCCTTGTCTCGGGCATCGCAGGTGCTGCCAAATCAGCCGGGGTGGGGAAACTCTTCGGCCGTTCCATGATCTGGTTCCTGTCCGCCTCCGCCCTGGTGGGTGTCTTCGGCTTCATCAGCGCGCATCTGCTCAATGTGGGCGCGGGCCTGCATCTGCTGCCAGGTGGAGATGCGGGGATTGAGTCGAAGCCGCTTGATTACGCGGACTTCATCACCCACATCATCCCCACCAGCGTTTTCGCCGCCCTGGCCGCCAATAACCCGCTTCAGATCCTCGTCTTCGGGGCGCTCTTCGGCATAGCGCTGTTGAACCTTCGCAAGAGGGGCCGTTCCTCCATCGCGGACGCTGTCGATGAACTCATGGGTGTGATGCTCAAGGTCACCGGATACGTGATGCTTGCGGCTCCGGTGGGTGTCTTTGCCGGCATCGCGTCCGCCTTCACGGCCCAGGGCCTTGATGCGTTTGCCACCTATGCCTCGTTCATCGGCGGATTCTATGTTTCCCTTTCGGCTCTGTGGGTCCTCATGATCGCCGTCGCCGTCGCATGCCTCGGTAAGGCAGCGTTCCGCCTGGTCCGGATCGTGCGTGAACCCATGCTCATAGCCTTCGCCACCTCCAGCAGCGAAGCGGCTCTGCCCAAGCTCATCGAGGGCTTGACCAAGTTCGGCATCGAGAAACGAACCACCGGGTTCGTCCTTCCCCTGGGCTACTCCTTCAATGTCGACGGCTCCATGATGTACATGACTTTTGCCTCTGTCTTCCTCATCAACGCCTACGGCATCGACATGGACCTTGGCCAGCAGATCGCGATGACCGGAATGCTGTTACTCAGCAGCAAGGGCATGGCCGGAGTCCCGCGCGGTTCGCTCGTGGTCGTGGCCGCCGTCGTTCCCGCCTTCGGCATTCCGGCGGCCGGAATCGGCGTCCTGCTGGTGATCGACCAAATCCTGGACATGGGCCGAACCGCCACCAACATCCTGGGAAATGCAATTGCCACCGCTGTCATCGGACGGAACCACGACAAGGCGTCCAGCCTGTCGCCGTCTGTCGCCGGCACCACGCAGGCCGCAGCGGAACCGGTTGAAGAACTTGACGCTGAGGGCAGGCAGCGCGAGACCGTCTCGATGCACTGAGGTACTTCCAGTTGGCAGATCATGCCGTGTCCGGTTTGGCCTGGTTCCGGCCCGGCATCGAACCCGGGCACGGCTGATCTGCAATGGGCGGGTTTCTCGTGATGGTGGCGGCCCCGGTTTGGCGACCTGCCAGCCGGCCGCGCGGCTAAGATTCTGGATGAGGGCCGGGTCCTTCTGCTCGGCCTTGCACTGCGCGGAACCAGGTGCCGCAGCAGGCCGTTCCTTAGGTAAGGAGGAAACGTGCACAACCATCACAACGGACTGAAGACCGCCGCGCTGTTCGGGGTGCTCTGGGCCGTACTGCTCGGCCTGGGCGGCCTCATCGGCGTCGGTACCCGCAGCTCCGCGCCTATCGTGATCATGGCGCTGATTGGCGTCGGCACCACGTTCTACGGCTACTGGAACAGCGACAAGATCGCCATCCGGTCCATGCAGGCGTTTCCGGTCACGGAAGCACAGGCCCCGCAGCTCTACCAGATTGTCCGGGAGCTCTCGGCCCGCGCCAACCAGCCCATGCCGCGCATCTACGTCTCGCCCACCATGAACCCCAACGCCTTCGCCACCGGACGCAACCCGCGCAACGCTGCCGTCTGCTGCACCGAAGGCATCCTGCAGCTCCTGGATGCCCGCGAGCTCCGGGGAGTGCTGGGGCACGAGCTCATGCACGTGTACAACCGCGACATCCTCACCTCCTCGGTGGCTGCCGCCGTCGCCGGCGTGATCACCTCGGTGGGCCAGATGCTGCTGTTCTTCGGCGGCGGTGACCGGCGGAACGCCAACCCGCTGGCCATGATTGCCATGGCGCTGCTGGCGCCCTTCGCGGCGTCGCTGATCCAGATGGCCATCTCCCGCACCAGGGAGTACGACGCCGATGAGGACGGTTCGCAGTTGACCGGGGATCCGTTGGCGCTTGCCTCAGCCCTGGCCAAGATTGAGCGCGGCGTCAGCATCGCTCCGCTGCCGCCGGACCAGCGACTGGTCAACGCCTCGCACCTGATGATCGCCAACCCGTTCCGCGGGGGCGCCATGAACAAGCTGTTCGCCACCCACCCGCCCATGCGGGACCGGATCGCCCGGCTGGAGCGGATGGCCGGCCGGCAGCTGTAGCGGCGGCAGGCCCGGCGTCGTAAGTTGCCTTGGCGACCCGCGAATCCATTCTCGACGCGCAAACAGGCCGGCGCACCCCAGATATCGGGTGCGCCGGCCTTTTTGCGCAGCGGAATACTTTGTGCGCGCAGGGAACGACTGCGGCGGCAGCCTAGCTGCGGAAGTTCACGAACTGCAGGTCGGCTTCCTCGAAGTCCTTAAGGAGCGCCATGGTGGCCTGGAGGTCATCACGGGACTTGGAGGAGACGCGCAACTCATCGCCCTGGATTTGCGACTTGACCGACTTGGGGGCTTCGTCGCGGATCAGCTTGTTGATCTTCTTGGCCAGGTCCTGGGCGATGCCCTCCTTGATGGAGGCTTCCAGGCGGAACTCCTTGCCGGAGGCGTAGGGCTCGCCGGTGTCCAGCGACTTCAGAGAGATGCCCCGGCGGATCAGCTTGGACTGCAGCACGTCCAGGACGGCCAGCACGCGCTCCTCCGAGTTGGCCTTCATGAGGATCTTTTCCCCGCTGAAGTCCACCTCCGCGCCGACGCCCTTGAAGTCGTAGCGCTGCGTGAGTTCCTTCTGGGCCTGGTTGAGGGCGTTGGCCACTTCCTGCTTGTCCACTTTGCTTACGACGTCGAACGTTGAATCGCCTGCCATGACTCTCCTTGTGCTGGTGGGAGCCCTGCGCGGAACAGGGCCGGGATCACTGGCATCAAGCCTAATACGGATGCCCCGGAGGGAGTGGCGATGAATTCACAGTTCCCTCTCAGCGGACGCACCGCGGGAACGAAGGCGCCCTGGCGAGAGTTGGAGCAGTTGTACAAAGCTCGAAGGGAACACCATGCACCGCAAAGCCGCCCGTTACGTCACCCGGACTACCACAGCAGCAGCCGGGGCGGTGGCAACGGCAGCAACCTCGGTGGCCGCGGCGGCAGTGGCGGCATCGATCGTCTTCAGCCCCGTGGCGGACGCTTCCTCGCGGCTGGACGGCGTGCGGGCGGACCTCCAGCGGGCGGTGCAGCTGAACCAGATCACCGCCGAGCAGGCGCTCAGTTTCGAAGCCAAGCTCGCGGGACGCATCCTGGGCGAGGGCTGACCGGGGGCGTCTTTGCCCGTCATTTCAGGGGATTGCGGGTGCTGCAGGGCCCGATTCGATTCTTCGCCGGAAGTTCTGTAAAGTTGTCTTGCCCGCGGTTACTGGAAGCGGAACGGACCGGAAACGGACGCTCCGAACACTGCATCGGCGGGTACTTCTTTTGAAGTTCGGCAGATTACCCGAGCGGCCAAAGGGGGCTGACTGTAAATCAGCTGGCAACGCCTACGGGGGTTCGAATCCCTCATCTGCCACCCTTGGAAAAGCCTCCGGAACCATCAGGTTCCGGAGGCTTTTTCGTGTCTCAAGGCAGGTCCGGAGGACGCCCGGAAGTGGTCCCAAACCGTCGTCGACACCATGGGGCGAAGCGTCATGGCCTTGTCCGCGGATCCTGCCGGTAAAGGTTCGGACCCGCGGACAAGCTTCTGAAATCCCGGTTCAGCGCCGTGGTTCACGTGCAGTCAGTTCAGTGCGATCAAGAGCATCGTGCTGGTGCCCGGGATGCAGGTCTGCAGGATGGCCCGCGGAAACCCGCCGAAGACCGCAATCACGTCATTGGTGGTTCCGGGGTTGGGGACTGTGCCGCGGCCGGTCACGGTGTAGGTGCCGTAGCCGGGGATGCTGATGGTCTCACCCACCCCTATTCCGGAGAACCGCGCCCAGCCGCCGCAGAAGTCGTGCTCGGTAATGAACAGCGAGTACCCGTCGTTTGGGGTGAAGTGGATGGGGCCGATGCACGCGTCCACCATTGACTGGCCGCCTGACCCTGCCACGTAGATCGTGCGGACGGCGGGTGCCGCCGGGGCCGCCGGTGCCGGCGCAGGTGCAGGAGCCGCGGCGGGGGCCGGGGCTGCTGCCGGGACGGGCGCGGCGGCTGGAGCCGGAGCCGGGGCGGCCAACGCCACGGCGGGGCCGGTCAGCAGCAGTGTCTGCCCCGGGTAGATGATGCTGTAGGCGCCCAGCCCGTTGGCGGCGAGCATGGCGTTCATGTCCACGCCGTGGCTGGCGGCAATCCCGCCCACAGTGTCGCCGGAAACCACGGTGTAGACGTTCGTGTCACCTGCGGGAGCGGGAGCGGGAGCGGGTGCCGGAGCCGGTTCGGGGGCGGGGGCTGGTGCCGGCTCGGGTGCCGGTGCCGGGGCCGTCTCCGCGACTGGAGCGGCCGCCGGTGCCGCGGCGGCTGCCGCAACAGGTGCATCTTGCCCGGAGGCGTCTGCTGCGGTCCCGGTTTCAACGGCGGGAGCCGGCGACGGCACAGCGGCCTCGGCCACCTGGACTGCCGCCGCAGGTGTGCCTCCGCTGAGGGAGGCAGGCGGCGCAGCCATCGCGCCGATGCCCATGGCGGCCACAACGGCCGCCGTGGCCATGCCGGCCCATAACTTGTTGGTGATGACCGGACGTCCGGTGGTGAGGTCCGTCCGGGGTTCGTCGGTGACAAAGCTTCTGCTGGTGCCGTCGGAAGGGGGGAGAGGCTGGTTCATGGGTGGGCCCATCTGGGTTCGGTCCGGCCAGGACATGCGGTGCATGCCCCTGGCGAAGGACGGATCGCGATGCCATTGCACCGCGGGCCCCGGCAAGTGCCGGAGCCGCGGGCGGCGCAAGATGGAGGCATCCGCATACCCAGAAAATGCGGAGCTCCGCGTGGGGCAGGAACGTCCGGAAGCAACCCGGGCGCACCTGCCGGTGCGTGGTGGTCCTAGGAATCCCGAGTCTAGGAATCCGGCCACGGCGCGGGCACCAGTAGGAATTACCCGAGTTTTCGGCCCCGGTACTCGTCCCCCGGAGCGCCCCTACTCAGGGCCGGAGCGTCCGGTACTTGCCGCTACAGTGCCCGGCGCTCCCGCAGTTCCGCGATTTCCCGGCGCAGCAGGGCGATCTCGGCAACCAGTTCCGCCACTTCCACGCGCATGGGTTCTTCAACCGCTTCGGCCACCGATTCCGCTGTGTCCTCCACCCGCTGGACCAGCCACGACGCGATGGACGCGGTGACCACGCCCAGCACGGCGATGCCGCTCATCATCAGCGCCGTCGCCACCAGCCGGCCAATGGGCGTGACGGGATACATGTCTCCGTAGCCCACCGTGGTGATGGTGGACGTGGCCCACCACAGGGCGTCGCCGAACGTGAGGATCTTGGCGTCGGGCGCCCACTGTTCCACGTCCAGGACTGCCAGCGCGCCCACGAACACCAGCAGCGCGGCAGAACCGGCCACATAGGTCACCACCCGCCCGCGCAGTGTTTCGCCCACGGTCCGGTGCAGTACTGACAACAGGGTCACCAGCCGCAGCAGGCGCAGGGGCCGGAAGAAGGGCAGCGCCACGATGACCAGCTCGTGGAGGTTGCGGATGAACCACTGCCGGCGGTTCTCCGCCAGCCACAGGTTCGCCGCATAGTCCAGCACGAACACGCACCACGTCACCCACATGACCATTTCCAGCCAGTCCGCGCCGCTGCCCTCAAGCCGGCCGATGACCTGCCATGCGTAGGCTGCCAGGAACACCAGCGCCGTTGCCATCAGGGGCCACTCCGCCAGGTCCCGGTAGCGTTGCTGCGTCATGCTGGAAATCCTACGGCGATGCCGCACGCAACAGCAGGTGTCCAGCATGTTACCCGCGGGTAGCATTGGGGCATGCACCTGCTCCTGAGAACCTTGCTCCTGCTGTTCCGTTCCGCCCGACGCGCGCCCCTGTCCGTGTGGGAGTCCTCGTCCCTGCCGCTTCGGGTCCTGCCCACGGATATCGACATCGCCATGCACGTCAACAACGGCATGTACCTCTCCCTCATGGACCTTGGCCGGTTCGACCTCATGGTGCGCAGCGGCGTCTGGAAGCGGATGCGCCGCCGTGGCTGGAGCCCGGTGGTTTCCGCGGAAACCATCGCCTTCCGCAAATCGCTGCAGCTGTGGCAGGACTACACCATCGAGACCCGCGTCATCGGGCTGGACACCAAGGCGATCTTCTTCGAACAGCGCATGGTGGCCGACGGCGAGATTTACGCCCGTGCCTACATCGCCACCCGGCTGGTCGCCAAAGGAGGGCCGGTCAGCCAGGAAGACATCCTCGCGGAGTTCGGTGCCCCGCCGGCGGACCTGGTGCTGCCCGAATGGATCCACGAATGGCGCGCCACCAGCGCCCTCCCCGGCAGCCGCACCCCCGCCCCGCACCTGTGGGATGCCTACCGCTGAACCGTCGTTCCGTCGTCGTACGCCCGGTATTCCCGATGACGCGGGGAGCGAACACCCGCGACATGGACAGCCCCGGGCGCGTAGCGTAGTCGCATGGCTACCCTTGACATCACAGGTGAACAGTTCGCATCCACGATCGAAGGCAACGATATTGTCCTGGTCGATTTCTGGGCAGAATGGTGCGGCCCCTGCAAGCAATTCGGGCCCACGTACGCCACCGTCTCCGAGAAGCACCCGGACGTCCTCTTCACCAAGGTGGACACCGAAGCCGAACAGCAGCTCGCGGCGGAGGCAGGCATCACCTCCATCCCCACACTGATGGCCTTCCGCGAAAAGGTGCTGGTGTTCTCGCAGCCCGGCGCGCTGAACGCCCAGCAGCTGGAGCAGGTGGTGGACGCGGTGAAGGCCCTGGACATGGACGAGGTCCACGCCCATGTGGCCCGCCAGCGGGAAGAGGCCGCAGCGCCGGCCGGCAAGCCCGCCGGTCCGCAGGACGGCACCCAGATTCCTGACTTCTAGACCTCGTTAAAGCAAACGGCGGGACCCCGTGCAGGGGTCCCGCCGTTTGCGTTAGTGCTTCCTTAGACGCGTTCCACCTTGACCGGTTCGGCCAGCAGCGCGCTCAACGATTCATTCAGGTCCTGCACCGCGGTGCCCTTGGAGTGCTTATCCAGGTCCTCCTTGGACGCCCACTGCTCGGTCAGCACCAGCTGCTCCTCCGTAGCTTCGGTCAGCTCGTAGCGGATGCAGCCCGGTTCATTCACCACCTCGTCGATGGCAATTTCCAGGGCCAGTTTGACGCGGAAGAACTCGCCGTCGTTGGGGATGAACGTTGCTGTCAGGTCAATGGGTGCACTCATGGTTTTCACAATACCGGGCGCCGCCGGCCCGCCTCCTGTGTTGCGCCCGCTTCGGGCCCCGCCTTCCTTCTCCTGCCGGGATCCTGTTGGTAGCGTTCCAGCATGCGTGCTTTTACAGCCGGGGACACTGACGTCCCGCTCCTGGACGAAACCATCGGCGCGAACTTCGAGCGCGTCGCCGCGCAGTTTCCGCTCCATGACGCACTGATCGAGGCCGCACCCGTGCCCGGCGCCGATGCGCGGCGCTGGAGTTACACCAAAATGAACGACGACGTCGACCGGCTGGCCAGGGCCCTCCTCGCCCTGGGTGTCGCCAAGGGGGAGCGTGTGGGCATCTGGAGCCCCAACTGCGCCGAGTGGACGCTCCTGCAGTACGCCACCGCCAAGGCCGGCGTGATCCTGGTGAACGTCAACCCCGCCTACCGCAGCCACGAACTCGAATTCGTCGTCCGGCAAAACGGCATGCGCATGCTGGTCACGGCGCCGTCGGACAGCAACAGCGACTATGTCGGCATGGCCCGCAAGGCCCTCGACGCGTGCCCCGACCTGAAGGAACTCGTCTTCCTGCCGGACCACGGCCTGGACGGGCTGGCGTCCGGCGTCCCCCAAAGTGGTGCGGAACTCACCTACGCTGAGCTGCTCAAGCGGGCGGACGACGTCGGCCACGCTGCCCTGAAGGCCCGCATGGCCGAGCTCAGCCCGCACGATCCCATCAACCTGCAATACACCTCCGGCACCACGGGGTTCCCCAAAGGCGCCACGCTGACCCACCACAACATCCTGAACAACGGCTACGCGATCGGCGAGTTGCTGGGGTACACCGAACACGACCGGGTGGTCATCCCCGTGCCGTTCTACCACTGCTTCGGGATGGTGATCGGCAACCTGAATGCCCTCAGCCACGGAGCCGCCACCATCATCCCCGGCCGCGGTTTCTCGCCAGCCGCCGCACTCGAGGCGGTGCAGGATTTTGCGGGGACGTCCCTGTATGGCGTGCCCACCATGTTCATCGCAGAGCTGGCGCTGCCGGACTTCGGCTCCTATGACCTTTCGACCCTCCGGACCGGGGTGATGGCGGGCTCCCTGTGCCCCATCGAGGTGATGAACCGGGTGATTTCCGAGATGAACATGGTGGATGTGGCCATCTGCTACGGCATGACCGAAACGTCCCCGGTGTCCACCATGACACGCAAGGGTGACACGCTCAGGCAGCGTACGGAGACGGTGGGCCGGACCATGCCGCAACTGGAGAGCAAGATCGTGGATCCTGCCACTGGTGAAGACCTTGAACGCGGGCAGATCGGAGAACTCTGCACCCGGGGCTACGCCGTGATGTCCGGGTATTGGAACCAGCCGGACAAGACAGCGGAGGCGATCGATGCCGACGGCTGGATGCACACCGGTGACCTTGCCCGCATGGACCCGGACGGGTACGTGGTGGTGGAAGGCCGGATCAAGGACATGGTGATCCGGGGCGGCGAGAACATCTACCCGCGGGAGATCGAGGAGTTCCTGTACACCCATCCCGCCATCCAGGACGTCCAGGTCATCGGGGTCCCGGATGCCAAATACGGCGAGGAACTGATGGCCTGCATCATCCTCAAACCGGGGGCAGAACCGCTGGATGCGGCGGCAGTGGCTGAGTTCTGTCGCGGCCGGCTGGCGCACTACAAGGTTCCCCGCTACGTGGAGGTCCGGGAGAGCTTCCCCATGACGGTCTCCGGGAAGATCCGCAAAGTCCAGATGCGCGAGGAAGCGGTGGCCCGGCTGGGACTCTAGGCGTCCACCCGTCGGCGACCAGTACGCTTACGGACGGCAACCGCCACCAGGGCGGCCGCGGCGACGGCTGCTGCCGCCGCTGCAAGGACGGCTGCACCGTTCCTTCCGGTCAGGGAGGCCTTGGGCGTACTGCCGGCGGTGACCTCGTTGGCCGGAATGTTCCACTCGGATGGTGCGGGGAGGATTCCGTCGGGCAGTTTCTCGTGCCGGAGCTCACGCCGTGCGGCGAGCCCTTCCCTAACGTCCTCTGTGGGGGCGGGCTCCAGGGCGTCCGCCGCCACCGCGGCCGGAAGGTCAACGATGTAGGGCTCGCCGTAGTGCGCCGACGAAGCCACCGAGTCCAGCCAGGTCCCGGGCGGGGACTCGATGCCCCGGCGGCTGAACTCGGCCAGGAGCAGGTCCCGGATCTCGTCCTGGTTCCTGCCCTTTGCGTTCCTGGTGACGTCGAAGATCGCCAGCTGGAGTTGCACCTTCCAGTCCTCGCCGGGGTCCACGGCGGTGGGGTCCTGCCCGGTTGGATCCTCGTCCAGGGGTTCCCCGCCGGCCTGGGTGTTGCCTGGGTTGGAGCTCATGGGGATCCTCTCGATCGTGGTCCGGCCGTCGGCCCGGCCGGACGCCACACCGTAGCTGTACCCATCGCGGTCCGGATCAAGCACCTGCGGCCGGGCCGTGATGGACCTCAGTGCCGGCGGTGGTCCTGGATGGTCATCCGCGGGCCAAAAGTGGGCTTGCGGTAACCGGTGCTCTGGATCATCCGCACCACCCGTTGCCGGTGCCCCCGCCAGGGTTCCAGCAGCCGGATCATGCCGGCGTCGTCGGTCCTGCGCCCGGTGAGCGCGGCCCCGATGTAGGCCGCCAGGTGGTAATCGCCCACCGCGATGGAGTCCGGGCAGCCGTGGGTGCGCTGCACCACCTCGGCGGCGGTCCAGACACCGATCCCGGGAATCACCTGCATTCTTTCCGCGGCTTCCGCAGCCGGCAGCGCTGCCAGCCGTTCCAGGGCGGCGGCGGAGCGCAGCGCCCGCATGACGGTGGCGGAACGCTGGGGACCCACACCGGCCTTGTGCCACTCCCAGCTGGGCACCTGCAGCCACTGTGCCGCCGTTGGCGCCACCATAAGTCCTGCCGGAGTGGAGGGCCCCGCGCTCGGGGCCGGCGTCCCATACCGGTGGACCAGGTACCGGTAGGCGCGCCGGGCCTCAATCACCGTCACCTTTTGCTCCAGGATGATGGGCACCAGCTGGTCCACCATGCGGCCGCTCGCGGGCAGGCGCAGGGACTGGCCGCTCCGGCGTGCCTCCCGGACCATGCGGGGCAGCGTGGCATGGAAGGCGGGTTCGTCGAAACCCCGCCAGTCGTCGTCGGCCCCCAACAGCCGGGGGGCCGCCTGGACCGCGGCTGCTGCACCCGGGCCCCACGCCTGGACGTCCACCCAGGGGCCGCCCGCTTTGCCGCCCGCGGGGGCCAGCCGCAGGGTGGCCGGCCCGGTGGGGGCCGTGAAGGCGTTCCAGATGCCATCGCCCTGGACGCAGAAGGACGGATCACTGTTGCCGCGCAGCAGCGGGCCAAGGGTCCGCGACAAGCTGTAGGGAGCCTCCGGATACCAGCGCAGGGACACGTCCGCGGCGGCCGCCAGCCGGGGAGGTGCGTCTGCGATCGTCATGTCTTCCATGGTCCCACGGCCCACCGACACCGGCGGGACCATCGGCCCTTCTCCGCATCGCGGCCGGGACCTAGGATCACTGCGGGTGGCGCGCGGGCAACGGACTGTCCACAAGCCGTGCCGCAAAGAACGAGGAGGCCATGGTGGGCGGAGCAGTGCATTTCGAGATTCCCGCGGACGACCCTGAGCGGGCAAGGAAGTTTTACCAGGAAGCCCTGGGGTGGCGGATGGAACCGGTGCCGGGGATGGACTACACCATGGTCATCACCACGGACATGGATGCGGCGACGGGCCAGCCAACCACGCCGGGAGCGATCAACGGCGGAATGATGGCCCGGGAAGGCCGGATCACCGCCCCCGTCATCACCGTGGACGTCCAGGACATCAACGCCACACTGAAGACGGTGGAGGAGCTGGGCGGTGCGGTGGTCATGCCCAGGAACGAGATCCCGGGCATGGGCTATACGGCGTACTTCCAGGATTCCGAGGGCAACGTGATGGGGCTCTGGCAGAACCTTGCGCCGCAGGCCACCGGGACCCCGGACGGCTCCTGAGCACCACGGAAAACGAGCCGTCAGGGCATCCCGGAAACCAGCCACAGCGCCAGTACGGCCAGCGGCACCGTCAGCACGACGGCCACCAGTCCGGCCACCGCAAACCCGCCCCACCTGACCGGGACGTTCAGCACCCGCAGCCGCTCATGCCACAACAGCGTGGCCAGCGAAGCCCACGGGCTCACCAGCGGGCCCAGGTTCACGCCGATCAACAGGGCGGCCAGCCTGGCCGGTGATCCGGCCACCGGCTCCAGGGCCAGGTAGGCGGGAAGGTTGTTCGCGGCGTTGGCCGCGCCCGCGCCCAGCCCGGCCAGCTGCAGGAGCGCCGGCAGGCCGTCGCCCGACCCGGCTATGCCGGCCAGCAGGGTGGTCAGCCCGTGTGCGTGCAGCGTTTCCATGAGCATGAACAGGCCCACTGTCAGCATCAGCGGCCGCCAAGGGATCATGGACCACCGCAAAGCCGAGGGCCTGCGGCGCAGGAAGACGGCCAGCAGGACCGCCGCTGCGGCAAGGGCCGGGTACTGGACCGGGACACCTGACACCAGGGCCGGGAGCAGGACCAGCAGCGTCACCGCGGCGGCCTTCAACAGGGTGCGGTCGCGGACGGGATGGGACGGCTGCGGCCCGTAGGTTCCGCGCAGGTCCCGCCGGAACGCCAGCCACAGCAGGATGAGGGGGACCAGCAGTCCCACGACGGCGGGCGCCCACACTAGTCCCGCGAATCGCCATGGGCTCAGGCCAAGCCGGTCCTGCGCCAGCAGGTTGGTCAGGTTGGAGACGGGCAGCAGGAGTGAGGCCGTGTTCGCCAACCAGATGCTGGTCAGCGCGAACGGCAGCGGAGGGATCCGGGCGTGGACGGCCAGGAGGACAACCACGGGTGTCACCAGCACCGCGGTGGTGTCCAGGGACAGGAACACGGTGGCCACCGTGGCGACGGCCACCACCAGCAGCCACAGGGTGAAGACGCGGCCCCGGCCCATCGCCGCCAAGCGGTCCGTCACCACGCGGAACAGCCCTGCCTCATCCACCAGTTCCGTCACCAGGGACATAGCCAGTACGAAAGCCAGGATGGGAATGGTACGTCCGGCCAACTCGTCGAAGGCCGGGACGGGGAGGGCACCGACGGCGAGGGTGGCCAAGCCTGCCGCCAGGGTTGCGCCGGGCAGCAGGTAGCTCCGGGCCGCTTTCAGCCATGCGAACTGCATCACCGGGCTATCCTCGCATCCCGGGCAGGGAACGGCGCGCAGGAAGCGGTAGCTTTGTATCTATGAAGTACGCCCAGTCCATCCTGGACCTCATCGGCAATACGCCACTGATCAAACTCAACCACGTGACCGACGGCATCAAAGCGACCGTTTTGGTCAAACTGGAGTACCTGAACCCCGGCGGCTCCATCAAGGACCGTATTGCGGCACAGATGATCGAGGACGCCGAACGCGAAGGCAAACTGAAGCCCGGCGGCACCATCGTGGAGCCGACGTCCGGCAACACCGGCGTGGGCCTGGCCCTGGTGGCGCAGCAAAAGGGCTACAAATGCATCTTCGTGGTCCCGGACAAGGTGGGCGAGGACAAGCGTGCCGTGCTGCAGGCCTACGGCGCCGAAGTTGTGGTCACGCCCACGTCGGTGCCGCCGGACAGCCCGCAAAGCTATTACGGTGTCTCGGACCGGATCACCCGTGAGACACCCGGTGCCTACAAGCCGGACCAGTTCTCCAACCCGGCCGCGCCGGGCAGCCATTACAAGACCACCGGCCCGGAGATTTGGCGCGATACCGACGGCAGGGTCACGCACTGCGTCATCGGCGCCGGTACTGGCGGCACCATTACCGGCACCGGCCGCTACCTGAAGGAAGTTTCGGCGGACCGGCCGGAGTCCGACGGCGGCGTGGTCCGGATCATCGGCGCCGACCCCGAGGGCTCGGTCTACTCGGGCGGGACCGGGCGGCCCTACTTCGTCGAGGGCGTGGGCGAGGACATGTGGCCCGGCAACTACGACAAGTCCGTCCCCGACGACGTGATCGCCGTCAGCGACGCCGACTCCTTCGCCATGACCCGGCGCCTCGCCCGGGAGGAAGGCCTGCTGGTGGGCGGTTCCTCCGGGATGGCCGTCGTGGCAGCCCTCAAGGCGGCGCGGGACCTGCCGGAAAGTGCCGTCGTCGTCGTCATCCTGCCGGACTCGGGCCGCGGTTACCTGGCCAAGATCTTCAACGACCAGTGGATGCGGTCCTACGGCTTCCTCTCCGGCGGCGAGGAAACGTCAGTGGGGGAGGTCATCAAGTCCAAGAACGGCGAACTGCCGGACCTGGTGCACATCCACCCCAACGAATCCGTGCGCGACGTCATCAACATCATGACCGAATTCGGCGTCAGCCACATCCCGGTCCTCTCGCAGGAACCGCCCGTGGTGATGGGCGAGGTCCTGGGCGCCGTGGACGAGCGCACGCTGACCGCCAAGCTGTTCCGCGGCGAAGCGAAACTGACTGACAAAATCTCCGAGCACATGGGACCCAAGCTGCCCGTGATCGGATCGCTAGAAACCATCTCCGCCGCCAGGGAGCTGCTCTCGGACGCGGATACCCTGATGGTCACCTTCGTGGGCGCGCCCGTGGGCATCCTCACCCGGCACGACCTGCTGGCCTACCTGAGCAACTAAAGGAGCACCCATGACTGCCTCTGAGAACCAAGGTTTCAACACCCGCGCCGTCCATGCCGGCCAGGCCTTCGAGCCGCGTACCGGTGCCGTGGTGCCGCCGCTGCACTTCAGTTCCACCTACGCCCAGGACGGCATCGGCGGACTGCGCAGCGGCTACGAGTACGGCCGCGGCGGCAACCCCACCCGGGACGCGCTGCAGGAACAGCTCGCCGCCTTGGAGCGGGGCACGCACGCCTACAGCTTCAGCTCCGGCCTGGCCGCGGAAGACGCCCTCATCCGCGCCCTCACCCGCCCGGGGGACCACATCGTGCTCGGCAATGACGCCTACGGCGGCACTTACCGGCTGATCAGCCGCGTGCTGGGCGACTGGGGGATCGGCAACACCCCCGTGGACATGGCCAACCTGGACACGGTCCGCAGCGCCGTGGCCGCCAACAAGACGCGCTTCGTGTGGGTGGAGACCCCCTCCAACCCGCTGATGAGGATCACGGACATCGCCGCGCTCGCGGACATCGCCCACGCCGCCGGCGCCCTGCTGGTGGTGGACAACACCTTCGCCTCGCCCTACCTGCAGAACCCGCTCGCCCTCGGTGCCGACGTCGTGGTCCACTCCACCACCAAGTACATCGGCGGACACTCGGATGTGGTAGGCGGCGCCGTGGTGGTCAAGGACGCGGAGCTGGCGGAGAAGATCGGGTTCGTGCAGTTCGCGGTGGGCGCGGTGTCCGGCCCGATGGACGCCTTCCTGACCACCCGCGGGCTGAAGACGCTTGGCGTGCGCATGGACCGGCACAGTGAGAACGGCCAGGCAGTGGCCGAGTGGCTCCTGGAGCGACCCGAGGTGGAAGCTGTGCTGTACCCGGGCCTGCCGTCGCACCCCGGCCACGAACTCGCCAGGCGGCAGATGCGCAAGTTCGGCGGCATGGTGTCCGTGCAGTTCAAGGGCGGTGAAGCCGCTGCCCGCAAGGTGGCAGAGTCCACCACCGTGTTCACCCTGGCCGAATCGCTGGGCGGGATCGAATCGCTGATGAACTACCCGTCCGAGATGACCCACGCCTCGGTCAAGGGCACCGAGCTGGCAGTTCCGGTCAACCTGCTGCGCCTGTCCTGCGGCATCGAGGACGTCGAGGACCTCATCGCCGACCTGGACCAGGCCTTTTCCGCAATACCCTAGCGGCTGCAGAGGAACGCTGGCTTTCTTGAAGAAAGTCAGCTAGGGTTCCCCTATGCCTCTCCGATCCGACTGGTCCCAACGCACCTGCAGCATGGCCCGCGGCCTGGACATCCTGGGCGACCCCTGGTCCGTCCTGGTCCTGCGCGAGGTCTTCTTCGGGAACGGCCGCTTCGACCCCATGAAGGCGCGCCTCGAAGTAGCCGACTCGGTCCTCACCAAGCGGCTCGCGGGTCTCGTTGAGTCCGGCCTGCTGGAGAAGAAGGCGTACGACGACGGCGGCCGCACCCGCCAGGAATATGTGCTGACTCCCATGGGGGAAGACGCGCTCCCGGTCCTGAACGCGGTCACCATCTGGGCGGAGAAGCACCTTCCCGCACCCTCGGACCAGGCCCACCTGTACGTCATCCACGCGGGCTGCGGGAAACCCACCACCTCGGCTGACACCTGCACCTGGTGCGGGGAACGGCTCACCGCCGCGAACACCAGCTGGCACAGCCGGTCGCGGTCCGAGCAGCCCATCCGGTTGTCCACCGCGGCCCGGAACGGAGCGGCCGCATGAACGCGATGCCCTGGAAAGCGGCCGAAGCCACGGAGGAGGCCATCCCGCAGGTAAAGCGCCCCCGGCTGCACCCCGCGTGGATGGTTGCCGCGGTAGCTTTCCTCGCTTTGGTGGGAGCAGCCGGATTCCGGGCGGCCCCCGGGGTCCTCATGGTCCCGCTCCAGCAGGAGTTCGGCTGGTCCACCACGGTCCTGTCAGCAGCGGTCAGCATCAATCTTGTCCTGTTCGGCCTGACCGCACCGTTCGCCGCGGCGCTGATGGAACGGTTCGGCATCCGGGCCGTCACGGCAACAGCCCTGGTCCTGATCGGCCTCGGCAGCGCCTTGACGGTGCTGGTCAACCAGTCCTGGCAGATCCTGCTGACCTGGGGCCTGCTGATCGGCCTCGGCACGGGTTCCATGGCCTTGGTCTTCGCGGCCACCATCGCCAACACCTGGTTCACCAAAAACCGTGGGCTGGTCATCGGCATCCTGACCGCCGGCAGCGCGGCCGGCCAGCTCGTCTTCCTGCCGTTCATCGCCCTGCTGGCCCAGGACCCCGGCTGGCGGCAGGCGTCCCTGCTGATCGCTGCCGGCGCCCTCGCGGTGGTCCCGCTGGTGCTGAAGTTCCTCAAGAACTCGCCCGCCGACGTCGGGGTGCTGCCGTACGGTGCCCTGCCCCCGGCGGCCGCTGATGCCCTGGAGCCGGAAGGAGCCAAACCCCCCGCAGCCGCGGACGGTCCACGCGCGAACGCGGCTGTCCGCGCCCTCCAGGTTCTCCGCCGGGCCATCAAAGTCCGGACGTTCTGGGCACTGGCGGCGGGTTTCGCCATCTGCGGAGCCACCACCAACGGGCTGATCGGCACCCACTTCATCCCCTCCGCGCACGACCACGGCATGCCCGAAACCACGGCCGCGGGACTGCTTGCCGTCGTCGGGGTCTTCGACATCATCGGCACCATCGCCTCCGGCTGGCTGACCGACCGGTTCAATCCACGCGTCCTGCTGGCCGTCTACTACCAGTTCCGCGGCATCGGCCTGCTGGTGCTGCCGCTGCTGCTGAACGCCGAGGTGCAGCCCAGCATGATCGTGTTCGTGGTGATCTACGGCCTGGACTGGGTAGCCACCGTTCCCCCCACGGCCGCCATCTGCCGCGAGACGTTCGGTGCGGACGGCAGCGTGGTCTTCGGCTGGGTGTTCGCGGCCCACCAGCTCGGCGCCGCCGCGGCCGCCATTGCCGCCGGAGCGCTGCGCGATGCCACCGGGCACTACACCTACGCTTGGATGGGTGCGGCGGCCATGTGCACCATCGCTGCGGTTATCAGCGCCACCATCCGCCGGGACCGAAATTCGCGGGAAGCGGAGCCGGCGGCGTCCTGAGCCGGCGCCCCACGAGGCGCCGCTAGGCTGGTCGGATGGAATCAGACGCACCCGCAGCTGCCCGTCCCGTTGCCCTGGTCACCGGTGCCGGGCGCACCGGGAACCTCGGCGCCGGCATCGCCAGGCAGCTGGCTGCCGATGGCTGGGACCTCGTCCTCTCCTATTGGGCCGGCTATGACGCCCGGATGCCGTGGGGGAGTGAGCCGGACGACGTCCTCCGCCTTACCGCCGAGCTCGAAGCCATCGGCGCCACCGTCCACGCCCTTCCCGCAGACCTGCAGGACCCCGGCGTGCCGGACAGGCTGGTGGCCCAGGCCGTGGAGCTTGCCGGTCCGCTGCGGGGCCTGGTCCTCAGCCACGCCGAATCGGTGGATTCGGGGGTGCTGGACACCACCGTTGAGTCCTTTGACCGGCACTTCGCCGTGAACACGCGCGCCAGCTGGCAGTTGATCGCCGCGTTCGCCCGCCAGGCCACGGACGATGGCGGCGCGATCGTGGCACTGACCAGCGACCACACCGCGTTCAACCTTCCCTACGGGGCCTCGAAAGGCGCCCTGGACCGGATCGTCATTGCCGCCGCACGCGAGCTGGGTCCACAGCGCATCTCGGCGAACGTCCTGAACCCCGGGCCGGTGGATACGGGCTGGATGACTTCCGACGTGCGGCAAGAGCTCACCGCCCAGCAGCCCGCCGGCCGCCTCGGCACCCCTGCCGACGTCGCCGGAACCGTGGCGTTCCTGCTCTCCCCGGCCGGCCGCTGGGTGTCCGGGCAGCTGATCAAGGCCGACGGCGGGTTCTCGGCCTGAGGTTTCCTGCGGCCCCGGGACAGGGTCAGTGGAAGGCGCCCAACCCGGTGATATGCCTGCCCAGGATCAGGGTGTGGACCTCGTCGGTGCCCTCATAGGTGCGGACCGACTCGAGGTTCGCGGCGTGCCGGAGCGGCGAGTAGTCGCCGGTGATGCCGTTCCCGCCCAGGATGGTCCGGGCTTCGCGCGCCACGGCGATGGCCTCGCGGACGTTGTTCAGCTTGGCCAGCGAGATCTGCTCCGGCCGGAGGGTCCCGGCGTCCTTCAGCCGGCCCAGGTGCAGCGCCAACAGGGTGCCCTTCTGGATCTCCAGCAGCATGTTCACCAGCTTCTCCTGCGTGAGCTGGTACCCGGCCAGCGGTTTGCCGAACTGCAGCCGGTCCAGCGAATAGGCCAGCGCGGCCTCGTAGGAGTCACGGGCCGCGCCCATGGCGCCCCACGCAATGCCGTACCGGGCCTCGTTCAGGCAGGTGAACGGGCCACGCAGCCCGCGGGCAGCAGGCAACAGCGCCTCCGGGCCCAGCCGGACGTCGTCGAACACCACGTCGCACTGGATGGACGCGCGCATGGAAAGCTTCTGCCGGATGGGCGTTGCCGTCACGCCGGGCGTTCCGGCCGGCACCAGGAATCCGTGCACGCCGTCGTCCGTCATGGCCCACACCACCATCACGCCGGCCACCGAGGCCAGGCCGATCCAGCGCTTGGCCCCGTTGAGCACCCAGCCGGCGTCGTCTCCACTGCCGTCGCGCTGGGCATTGGTGGCCATGGCGGCGGGATCTGATCCTGCCGTGGGTTCGGTCAGCGCGAAGCAGCCGATCACCTCGCCGGCGGCCATCCGCGGCAGCCACTCCTGCTTCTGCTCCTCCGAGCCCCAGGTGTGGATGGCGGTCATGGCCAGCGAACCCTGGACGGACACGAACGTGCGGATGCCGGAGTCGCCCGCTTCCAGTTCCATGGCCGCGAGTCCGTATTCGACGGCGGTCCGGCCCGGGCAGCCATAGCCTTCCAGATGCATGCCAAGGACGCCCAGCTCGCCGAGTTCGGTGGCCAGCTCCAGCGGGAATACCGCGTCCTCGTACCAACGGGCGATATCCGGCTTGATCCGCTGGCGGGTGAAGTCCCGGATGTGATCGCGGAGCTCCAGTTCGTCCGCCGACAGCAGCGAGTCGATGTCCAGGACATCGGACGGGCCGGCGCTCAACGCTTCACCTCGAAGTAGCCGCGGGTGGCAGGCAGGAACCTGCACACGGCTGCCAGTACCACGCCCAGCACCAGCAGCACCACGCCGCTGACAAAGGCACCGCCGACGCCGAGGATCCGGGTATCGCCGTACGCCGGGTCCCACATCTGCACGGCCGAGACGAAGAACGCAGCCGTCAGCAGCAGCGCCCCGAGCAGGGGCAGGATGCCGCGGAACCAGAGGTTCCGTGCGGAATCCCGCAGGGTGGTCCGGAAGTACCAGAAACAGGCGTACCCCGTCAGGGCGTAGTAGAACGCGATGAAGAGGCTGATGGCGCTGATGGAGTCCGCCAGCAGGTTCTCGCTCAGGAAGCTCATGGCCACGTAGTAGGCAGCTGCCGCGCCGCCCATCACCTGGGTGGAGAACCCCGGGGTCTGGTTGCGCGGGTGCACCTCGGCGAACTTCGCCGGCAGGGCTCCGTGGACGCCCATGGACAACGTTCCGCGCGCGGTGGGCAGGATGGTGGTCTGGGTGGAGGACAGGACGGACGCCAGGACCGCGACGACGATCAGCCAGCCCCACGGTCCCAGGACGACGTCCTTCATGGCGAGGAAGACGTCGTCCTTGTTTGCCGCGTTGCCCAGGCCGATGCCCTCGGAGCCCACGGTGGCGTACATCATCACCAGCAGTGCCACCGACACATAGATCGCCATCAGGACGAAAGCCGAGATCACGGCCCCGCGGCCGGGCGTACTGGCGGGATTCTCGGTCTCCTCGTTCACGGCAAGGCAGGTGTCCCAGCCCCAGTAGATGAACAGGGCAAGGAGGGTTCCATGCACCACGGCGCCGGGATCGGCAAAGGCTCCCGCCGGGTTGAACCACTCGATGTCGAAGGCCTGGCCCTCCGGGGCGCCGCCCACGATCCGCACCACCAGGGCAAGCGCGAAGACGCCCAGGGCGATGTACTGGACATAGGTCAGTACCCGCTGGACGTGCTCGCCCAGCCGGATGCCGCGGTAGTTCACCAGGGTCATCAAGACGATGAACAGCAGGCCCGTGGCGGTGACCACCACCTTGTTCTGAGCCAGCGACCCGTCACCCACCAGCAGCCACACATACTGGCCGGCCACCTGGGCGAGGTTGGCCAGGACCACGATCCCGGCCAGTGCCACTCCCCAGCCGCCCAACCAGCCCGCCCACGGGCCGAAAGCCTGGCGGGACCAGGTGAAAGTGGTGCCGCAGTCCGGGATGGCACTGTTGAGCTCGCGGAAGGCGTAGGCGATGAACAGGACCGGGACGAATCCCAGCAGCAGGATCAAGGGAGTGTAGTTGCCGTTGACGGCAACGATCAGGCCCAAGGTGGCGGCCAGCGAGTACACCGGGGCGGTGGAGGCCAGCCCCAGCATTACCGAGTCGCCCAGGTCCAGGATCCCGGCCCGCAATCCCTTGCCCGGCACCGGGGCGCCAGGCCCCCCGCCGGGGCCTCCCGTCGTCGTGATATCCGTGCTCATGCTGTCTCCGGGTTCATAGGACGATACCTGCCTTGCTGGAGTTGGCCACCGCCGAAAGCGGTGCCGGTGCGTCGATGGTGTTGGGGACGAAGCGGCAGAAGTAGTCCGTGACCGGGCCGTCGGATTCCCGGATGCCGCAGCCCACGGATTCGCCGTCCACCACCCAAAGGCCCAGCACGGGACGGTTGCCGTCGAAGTCGGGAAGGGCGTGGTACTGCTGGTAGCACCAGCCCTCGCGGCCGTAACCGCCGGGCTGCTCCAGGTTGACGCCGTCCGCGTGGATCCGGATGTTGTCGCCTTCGCGGCCGTGCAGGGGCTTGGCCACCCATTCCTTCAGCGGCCCCGGGTCCGTGAGGTACGCCGGCAGCAGGTTGGGGTGGTCCGGGTAGAGGTGCCACAGCGCGGCAAGCAGGGCCTTGTTGGAGAGCAGCATCTTCCAGGCCGGCTCAACCCAGCGCGGGTTGTGCGCCCGTTCCAGGAGGCGGGGCCCGAACTCCTCCTTCATCATCAGCTCCCATGGGTACAGCTTGAAGATGGTGCTGATCATGAAGTTGTCCAGGTCCACGAACCGGTTCAAGTTGGGGTCCCAGCCGATATCCGACATGTTGATCCCGATGGTGGTCCACCCCGCCTGGCTGGCGACGTCGCGCATGTACGCGGCCGTCATCCAGTCCTCGCCGGATTCCTCCACCTCGGAGTGGGCCACGTGGAGGGTGCTCATGCCGGTGCGGTACTGGAACTTCTTCCACTGCCGGATCAGGGCCTCGTGGATACCGTTCCACTGGTCCTTCTCCGGAAACACGTCCTGCAGCCAGAACCACTGGGCCACGGCGGCCTCGATGAGTCCGGTGGGCGTGTCGGCGTTGTACTCCAGCATCTTCGCCGGGCCGCCCCGGCCGTCGTAGATGAAGTCGAACCGGCCGTAGACGTCCACGTCGGCGGCCTGCAGGGATTCAGCCGCCAGCTCCAGTGCCTGCGGGCCGATGCCGATGCTTCCCATGGCCCCGGTGGCCAGGAACTTCGCCGCTTCCAGGCACATCCGGTGCATGTCTTCCGCGACGACTTCAAGGGCCTCCACTTCGTCCATGGTGAACTCGTAGTACGCCGATTCGTTCCAGTACTCGATCCGGCGCCCGTCATCCATGGTGGTGGTGGAGAAGACCAGGCCCTGCTCTTCGATCTTCTGCTTCCAGCCAGGCCGGGGTTCTGATATCAGTCTCTTCACCGCTCAGCCTCCCGAGACCTTGCCGCCGCCACTCGAGCCGCTCTTGGCGCTGGAACCAAACCCGCCGCGGCTGACCGTGCCGCCCTTGCTGCTGTACCCGGTGGAGGCCTTGGCCCCGCTGGGGATGGTCCGCGTGTAACCGGGCGCCGTGGACCTGTTCTGGCCCACCGGCGGGACGCTGGCCCCGCGGGAGTAGAAATACCAGGCGTAGACGCCGCCGCTGCGGCCGGCGGAGCTGTCGCAGTTGGTGTCCTCGACGCGCTCGCCGGTGTCATCGTTGAAGCAGACCTGCGCGTACTCGGGGTCGTCCTCGTTGCTGGCCACCACGGCCGTGATGGTCCCTGCCAGGAGGGCCGTGACGCCCAGGCCCACCACCACCGTGCGGCGCTGGGAGCGTTTCTTCCGCGCCGCCGCCGAGTTGAGCTGCTTTTCGCGCTCGCGGGCAAACGGGTCCACCAGGGGGACCGGCTCCTTCAGGAGGTCGGGGCGCAGCTCCGGCTTGGGGACCTGCCAGGGCGGCGGCTTGGCGGTTCCGCTATCCTCCGGAGGTGCCTTGTCCGGGTCCTCTTTCGGGTCTTTCTCGTTCGAGTCCACGGCCGTCCCCCTCGGTTGTCCACACTATTTGGGCGCCGCGCTGCACCCCCACCTGCAAGTCTCGACCCAGCGTAGTCCCTGCAACGCAGAGTTGACGAGATTGGCACCACCGGCAGGAACCCTAGACTGAAGCCATGGAACCAGCTTCTGTCCTCGCCGTCTGCCGCGTCCACCAGCTCCTGGGAGACCAGGGAAACGTTGGTGTCACGGCGATCGACAAACGTCCGTCCGACGGTCCCGTGAAGGTGCACAAGCTGGGCGTGCACGGGGACATCCAAGCCAACCGGGTCCACCACGGCGGCGAGGACCAGGCCATCTACGCCTACTCACAGTCCGACGCGGATTTCTGGGCCGGGACGCTCGGACGCGAGCTGCCGCCGGGGATCTTCGGCGAGAACCTGCGGGTCTCCGGCATCGAACCAACCACCGCGGTGATCGGGGAGCGCTGGCAGGTGGGGGCCGACGTCGTCCTTGAGGTCACTTCCCCACGCGTCCCTTGCGCCACCTTCCAGCGCCGGATGAAGGAACCCCAGTGGGTGAAGCGCTTCACCGAGGAAGGGCGCGTGGGCGCCTACCTGCGCGTCATCCGCACCGGCACCATCCAGGCGGGCGATTACATCCACCGAACGTTCGTACCGCGCCATGGAGTCACCATCGGCAGATGGTTCAGTGCGCCCGATGCGGAGGCTGTCGAGGCCCTCCGTGATGCCGAGGCCGACGGCGAAATCAGGCTCCAGGACGAATACCACACCAGGTTCGAGGTACTGATGCGGCGGCTGGGGGAGTAGCCACCACAAGCCCTGTGGCACACGGTCCGTGGGCCGTGTGCGCAAGCTCACCGCCGTCGTCGGGCCCTTAATTTCCCGCCGGCGGTGTCCGTCCCTTACACTTGAAATATCCCCCACTCCGGAAATCCCTTATTCCTGCCCAATTTTTGAGGCAGGACTGGCAAGTGTTGGGGCCCGCGCAAGCGATGCGGGCATTTTCATAGGGAGAGCCGGCTAAAGAAAACGCTGTACAGACTGCTGGGATAGCAGCCAAGAGATGCAGCGCGAAGTCCTGCCATGGGATTGCGAAAGCGCCGGACTTCTGTGACCGGCCGGTCAACGTCTGCCCGGCACCATCGGCACGTGTACTGCGGCTCCGCTCACCTCGGGTTGTGCCGCCTGGCCCCCTATGGATGAGGAATATCTCCCTATGCCCGAAAATCAGAACGAAACCACCGCTGTTGCCGAGGACGCCGCCGAGGCTCCCGTGACCGCTCCCGCCGCCGAAGCCCCTGCTGCCGAGGCTCCTGCCACGGCTGCCCCCGCCGCGGACGAAGACGAAAACACCGTCAAGTTCGCCGATCTTGGCATCGACGGCCGTGTCTTGGCCGCACTGCAGGACGTCGGGTACGAAAAGCCGTCCCCCATCCAGGCAGCCACCATCCCGCTGCTGCTCGAAGGCCGCGACGTTGTTGGCCTGGCCCAGACGGGTACCGGTAAGACTGCAGCATTCGCAGTACCGGCACTGTCCCGCCTGGCCGAACTCCACGACCTCAACGGCCCCTCCCGGAAGACCCAGGCACTGGTCCTGGCCCCCACCCGCGAGCTCGCCCTCCAGGTTGCCGAGGCGTTCACCTCCTACGCCAAGCACATCGATGACTTCACCGTGCTGCCCGTTTACGGTGGTTCCGCCTACGGCCCCCAGCTTGCCGGCCTCCGCCGCGGCGCCCAGGTGGTTGTGGGTACCCCCGGCCGCGTGATCGACCACATCTCGAAGGGTTCCCTGGACCTTTCCGAACTCCAGTACCTGGTGCTGGACGAGGCTGACGAGATGCTGCGCATGGGCTTCGCCGACGACGTGGAGCAGATCTTCCAGCAGACCCCTGAGGACCGCCAGGTGGCGCTGTTCTCTGCCACCATGCCGGGCCAGATCCGCCGGATGTCCAAGCAGTACCTGAACAATCCCGCTGAGGTCCAGGTCAAGTCCAAGACCACCACCGGCGCCAACACCCGCCAGCGCTACCTGCAGATCATGGGCCCGCAGAAGCTGGACGCGCTGACCCGCATCCTTGAGGTCGAAGAGTTCGACGGCGTCATCGCCTTCGTGCGCACCAAGATGGCCACCGAGGACCTGGCTGACAAGCTGAAGTCGCGCGGATTCCAGGCTGCCGCCATCAATGGCGACATCCCGCAGCAGCAGCGCGAGCGCACCGTTGACGCGCTGAAGGAAGGCCGGATCGACATCCTGGTGGCCACCGACGTCGCCGCCCGTGGCCTTGACGTCGAGCGGATCAGCCATGTCATCAACTACGACATCCCGCATGACACCGAGTCCTACGTGCACCGCATCGGCCGCACCGGCCGTGCCGGCCGTTCCGGCGATGCGATCCTGTTCATGACGCCGCGGGAGAAGTACCTGCTGCGTTCGATCGAAAAGGCCACCCGCCAGCCGGTGGAGCAGATGCACCTGCCCACTGCCGAGACGGTCAACACCCTGCGTCTGGGCAAGTTCGCCGAGAAGATCACCGAGACCCTCGAATCCGAGGATGTCGCGGCGTTCCGTGACCTGATCGCTTCCTACGAGGAAGAGCACAACGTCCCGGCAGCAGAAATTGCTGCCGCACTGGCCGTGATGGCACAGGGCGGCCAGCCGCTCCTGGTCAAGGAACTGCCTGCGGCTCCGGAGTTCCAGAAGCGCGAGCGCTCCAAGGACGGCTTCGGCTCCCGCGGCCCGACCCGCACCCTGACCGAGGGCAATGCCACCTATCGGATCGCCGTGGGACGCCGCCAGCGCGTCATGCCCGGCTCCATCGTGGGCGCCATTGCCAACGAGGGCGGCATCTCCTCCGCGCAGATCGGCGGCATCGACATCCGCTCGGACCACTCCCTGGTGGAGCTGCCCGCGGACCTGAGCGCCGAGCAGTTGCGCGCACTGTCCCGCACCCGGATCGGCGGCGAGCTGATCCACCTCGAGCTGGACAACGGGCGCAAGCCTTCCGGCGACCGTGGTGCCTACCAGGGCAACCGCGGCGGCGACCGTGGAGGCAACTTCAAGGGCAACGGCGGGTTCAAGAAGGAATTCCGCAAGAACGACGGCGAGCGGTCTTCCGCTGACCGCGGTGGGCGTTCGTACAGCGAGCGTTCTTTCAGCGACCGCGGCCAGTCGGGCGACTCCCGCTTCGGCGGCCACGGCGACGGCTCCCGCAAGCCCCGCAGCGGCAGCGAGGGCGGGCACCGCGACTTCAACCGCAAGGGCAAGTGGTAAAACCCTGGCGTTGAGGAATTGACGACGCCGATGGGCCGGCTTTCGAGCCGGCCCATCGGCGTTTAACCGCACGGGTGTGGGCCTGGACACATTCGTGTCCCGGGGCGGCGGTTCCGGGCCCTTGAAAGGTGCCTCCCGGCGTCGTCCGCTTTGCTTTCCGTGGCCCCTCCAGCCCTGGAAATCCGCGGAAAACCTGGCGTGGGCGGGTCGGAAAAACATGTGCCGCAGCGTTCCGGGGCCGTCCCCGACGCCGATTTGTTGGTGCGTAAATCTTCCGGTAGAGTATTTACTCGTTGCCCCCCTAGCTCAGTGGTAGAGCGCGTTCTTGGTAAGAACGAGGTCACCGGATCGATTCCGGTGGGGGGCTCTGAATGAGGGCCTGCGTCAAGGCGGTTTTGACCGGCTTGACGCAGGTTTTTCTCATTCGTGGCGGTGTAGCTCAGTTGGTTAGAGCGCACGACTCATAATCGTGAGGTCGGGAGATCGAGCCTCCCCACCGCTACAGGCTAAGCCCCTGGAATCCGTGAGATTCCGGGGGCTTTCCTGTTTCCCGGATCGGCAGTAGCTTTGCAGCAACTGGCGGATGGGGGATTCGGTGGATGTTGTTGCTGCGGTCATGGAACCGTTCCGGTGGCTGGTGTCAGTCCTCCTGGTGGCTTTTCACGACGGGCTCAGTGCGGCGGGAATGCCTCCGGCAGCCGGCTGGACCTGGACCGTGGCCATTGTGGGCCTGGTGCTGGTGATCCGTGCCGCCCTCATTCCGGTGTTCCTGGCGCAGGTGCGGGCCCAGCGCAGGATGGGACTCCTGCAGCCGGACCTGAAGGAACTGCAGGACAGGTACAAGGGCAGGACAGACCAGGCATCACGGCAGGCCCTGGCCCAGGAGCAGATGGCCCTGTACCGGAAGCACGGCACCAATCCGTTTTCCGCGTGCCTGCCCCTGCTGATCCAGGCGCCGTTCTTCCTGGCCCTGTTCCAGGTCCTGTCGGGGGTCTCCAACGCCTCGCAGCAGGGGACCGGCATCGGCGCGATGGGCCCGGCGCAGGTGGCCCAATTCGACTCGTCCAGCATTTTCGGGGCACCCCTGTCCGCGTCCCTGCTTCACGGCGGGGGCGACCCCGCCGCCGTGGCCGTGCTCGCTGTCGCCATGATCCTGCTGATGATCGCATGCCAGTTCCTGACCCAGAGGCTCGTGGCTGCCCGGACCATGGGCGCGCAGGACCCGGCGAGTCCGCTGGTCCGGCAGCAGAAGATCCTGCTGTATGTGCTGCCGCTGGTTTTCGGCGTGGGCGGCATTTTCTTCCCCATCGGCGTGCTGGCCTACTGGACCGTCTCCAACCTCTGGACCCTGGGCCAACAGTTCCTGGTGTCGCGCTGGCCGTGAGTGAGGGGTCAGTGGCCGGCCACCGCCTGCGACTGCTCCGTCAGGAACTCGGTGACAGACTTCGGGTTGATCCCACGCTGGCGGAGGGGCTTGTCATCCCAGGTGGCCTCCTCGATATCCGAAGACAACCCGACGCCCAGCGCTGAAGCCATGGCGTCGTTTCTGCGTTTCAACATGAGCGTGAGCAGCCGCGCCACGGGGCGAGGCATGTGCTGCACCTTCAGGGGGTGGTGCGCCAGTTCCCCTGCCAGCCCAATGATCTCTTTCCTGGTCAGCGGCTCGGGTCCGCCCACGTCGATCTGTGCCGGCGGATCGGGCTCCAGTGCCACGGCGGCGAGGAGGGCGGCGATATCCCCGCTGGATACCAGCCGGCGGCGGGTGTCGCCCTTGCCGATGACGGCTGCCTTTCCCGCCGCGAGGTCGAACCGTGCGGCGCGGCTGAGCTGGACCTCCTGCAAGCCGTCGGAGCGGACCACCACGGCCCGCATGGGGGAGTTCGCCAGGCGCCGCTCGATGGCGAGCTTGGCCTGTTCCAGCGGGGTCCGGAGGCTGGCGCTGCCGATCGGGAAGGACTGGTAGACAAAGCGCTGCACGCCTGCAGCCTCGGCGGCATCGACTAGATGGCCCATGCCCACTTCGTCGACGTCCCGAATGGTGGCGGAACTGGCCCCCGCAAGGCGGCGGGTGATCGCCGTTGCCGTGGCAATCACCGTTTCGATGCCCTTGCACGCGGCCGGCAGCGTGGAAGGTTGGGTGAGGTCGCCGCGGACAATCTCAGCGCCGATCGCCCGGAGTGGGGAATCGTCGGTGGTGGGACGGACCAGGCAGCGGACATCCTGCCCGGATTCACGCAGCCGCCGGGCCACCCGGCCGCCGAGGTCACCCGTTGCCCCGACCAGTAAAATCATGGCCGTGCTCCTTCCGGGCCGGCTCCGGTAACGGCCTGGACCGCGGCATTCACATCCGCCGTATCCCTTTCGACAGGCTCCAGGTAGAACCTGACAGTCGCAATCTGCTCGCCGCGGACGCTGAAAATTGCCACGCCGGCCTGCTCCACGGCGCTGCCATCGAGGCGGGTGCCGCGCGATCCCCATTCCACCCATACCTTGCCGCCGGTACCAGGTGCCGAGTCCAGCACGGTCACGGTCATGTCCGGGATCCCTGCGAACAGTGCGGACCAGTTCTTCCGTACCTGCGCGCTTCCGGTGAAGCTGCGGGCCGGGTGGTTGGGGGTGATATTGACGTAGTCGTCTGCGAACTCGGCCATCATGGCATCGAGGTCGTGCCGCTGTGTTGCGGAAAACATTCGGCGCACAGGGCCGTCGGGGAGGCGGTCCACGCCGTCTGGCGTGTCCATGGAAAAGCTCCTTGGTGCCTCGCCGGGCGAGGCTGTGACCTGTTAGATTGATTTCAATACAGTTAACTGTATTGATTGGAGTTTAAGACCGAATGCAGAGCCCAATCAATGCCTCCGGTAAACGCCCCGCCAGGCGAAGTTATGATGCACGGCGTCGCCGGCAGCTCGCTGCGGAGTCGCTGCACAGCGTCCGGACGCACGCCCGTGAGTTGTTCCTTGCACAGGGATTTGGGGCGACGACGATTGTGGAGATTGCGCGCGCTGCCGGGGTGTCCGCCGAATCGGTCTACAAGAACTTCGGCAGCAAGGCGGGGCTGGTCCGCGCCATTTACGAGGAGAGCCTCCTTGGCGCGGGCGGTCCGCCGGCCGAGCAGAGGTCCGATCTCGCCCAGGCAACGGAGACTGATCCGGTACGCCTGATGGAGCGGTTCGGCCGGTTCACCACGGAGATCAGTCCCATCGGCGCCCCGGTTTACCTTCTCATCAGGGACGCAGCGGCCAGCGGGGACGCTTCCATGGCGGCACTGCTGCGTGACGTGGACGACGCCCGTTACCGCCGGATGCTGCACAATGCGCGGCAGCTGGTGGGCAGGGGGCTCCTCCGCCCCGGCCTCACGACGGCCGAGGCTGCCGACGTCATGTTCACCTCAACGGCCGCCGAACTCTACGAGACCCTGGTGATCAAGCGGGAATGGTCCGCCGAACGCTACGGCACGTTCATCGCCCGGACCCTGGCGGCAAACCTGCTGTGATCCGCAACGTCCGCCAAACCTCAACGCAGACCTGTTGGCCGCGGGATTCCCCGGGCAGAATGGGCCCATGGCGCAGCTGATCTACTCCGGAATCATGTCCCTCGACGGCTACACCGCGGACCGGGAGGGCAACTTTGCCTGGTCCGCCCCCGACGAGGAAGTCCATGCCTTCATCAACCACCTCGAACGGGACGTGGGCACGTACCTTTTCGGCCGCAGGATGTACCAGGTCATGTCGGTCTGGGAAACGTGGGACACATCGGATGAACCTGCCGTGATCCAGGATTACGCCCGCATCTGGAAGGGAGCGGACAAGGTGGTGTACTCGACGTCGCTTGACGCCGCCGCCACACCCCGGACCCGGCTGGAACGCCAGTTCCTGCCGGACGAAGTGCGCAAACTGAAGTCCTCCAGCGGGAAGGACATCACCATTGGCGGCCCCACCCTCGCCGCGCACGCCCTGAAAGCGGGCATCGTGGACGAGTGCCGGCTGTTCATCACCCCGGTGGCCGTGGGTGGCGGGCTGCGTTTCCTGCCGGACGGCCTGGAGTCCCGGCTGGAGCTCGTCGATGAGCGCCGCTTCGAGCAGGGCGCGGTGTACCTGCGTTACAGATGTCTGACCTAGCAGGCAGAATGGGGTCATGACACGCATCGCCATCATTGGCGGCCACGGGAAAGTGGCCCTCCTTCTGTCCGCCCTCCTGACCGGGGAAGGCCACAGCGTCACCTCGTTCATCAGGAATCCCGACCATGCGGCGGACGTCACGGAGACCGGCGCCACGCCGGTGGTCCTGGACGTTGAGAATGCCACCACGGCGGACATCGCCGGCGCAGTCCAGGGCCACGACGCCGTGGTCTGGTCAGCAGGAGCCGGCGGCGGCAACCCTGAACGGACCTACGCCGTGGACCGGGACGCTGCCATCCGCTCCATCGACGCCGCCGCCAAGGCGGGCGTCAACCGGTACGTCATGGTGTCCTACTTCGGCGCAGGCAAGGACCACGGTGTGCCCGAAAGCAACAGCTTCTTCGCGTATGCGGAGGCTAAGGCCGCCGCGGACGAGTACCTGCGCGGCACCGCGCTGGAGTGGACCATCCTGGGCCCGGGTGCGCTGACTGACAAGCCCGGAACCGGGCTGATCGACGTCGACCCGTCACCTGACGGGGACCGTGACACGTCGCGGGCCAACACGGCCATCGTGGCCGCGGCGGTGCTGGACCTGCCGCAGACCGCCGGCCGGACCATCGAGTTCCGCGACGGCACCCTTCCGGTCTCGGCCGCCTTGGGACCGCGGGCCTAAGGCGCCGGGCACGAGCCGGATGGATCAGCTCGCACTCATCATTGGCCTGCTGCTTGCCACGGTGGTGGCCGTGGGGTTGGGGGACCGGCTGCGGCTGCCGTACCCGGTCCTGATGTTGCTCCTGGCGGTGGCGTTGACGTTCATTCCGGGATTTCCGGATCTTGAGATTCCACCCGAGCTGATCCTCCCCATCTTCCTGCCGCCACTGCTGTTCGCCACCGCCCAGCGCAGCTCGTGGGCGGTGTTCCGGGTCCGGTGGCGCACTTTGATCATGCTGGCCGTGGCCCTGGTGGTGATCAGTACCGCTGTGGTGGCCGGGGCGGCGTGGCTGATGATTCCCGGAATTGGAGTTCCCGCCGCCATAGCCCTGGGCGCCATGGTGGCCCCTCCTGACCCCGTGGCGGTGGAGTCCGTGGCCGGCCGTGTGCACATGCCGCGGCGCCTGATTACCGTGCTGCAGAGCGAAGGCCTGTTCAATGACGCCGCCGCCATCGTCATTTTCCAGGCGGCCGTCGCCGCCGCTGTGGGCGGCACAAAGGTGGGGTCCGACGTCGTCCTGAAATTCCTCGTGGGCGCCGCGCTTGCCGTGGTGGTCGGCGTCGCCATGGGGTGGGTGATCGCTTTGGTCACCAGGCTGGTGACGTCCATGGTTGCCCGGAGCGCGGTGACCCTGGTGGTGCCGTTCGCCGCCTACATCCTGGCGGAGGAGGTGCACGCGTCCGGTGTCATCGCCGTCGTGGTCACCGCCCTCGAGATGCAGCGTCACGCCCGCCCGCAGGACGCAGCCGAGCGCGTCACCAGGAACGCCTTCTGGGACGTGGTGGAGCTGTTGGTGACGGGGCTGGCCTTCGGCCTGGTGGGGCTGGAGATCCGGCACGTCATCCGCGACGAGGGTGCCGATATTTTCGGCATGATCGGCGTGGCGGCCGTGGTGTGCATCCTGGTCTTCGCCGTCCGGTTCCTGTGGCTTGCCGTCCTGGCCGCGGGTGCCCGGAAACGCAAAAACGTCCTCCAGCCCGCGTCGTGGCAGGAAGTCCTCATCCTGACGTGGTGCGGGATGCGCGGTCTCGCCACCCTGGCGCTGGCCCTGGCACTGCCCTTGACCCTGGCCGACGGTGCGCCGTTCCCCGGCCGGGACTACCTGCTGGTAATTGCCTGTGCGGTGCTGCTGGCCACGCTGGTCCTTCCGGGCCTGACGCTGCCGTGGCTGATGCGCGTCCTGAAGGCCTCCGAGGACGGGACGGCCGAACGCGACGCCGTCCGGGTGCTCGCGGCACGTGCCCAGGCCGCCGCCGTCGCGGCCCTGAAGCAGCACCACCTGATGAAGGACCTGCCGCAGGAAAAGGTGGCCCTGGTCAGGGAACGGATGCGCCGCCTGCAGGCCGAGCTGGCGGGCGGCAACCTGCCCGACGAACCCCTGGCGGAAAAGCGGCAGCGCGGGCGGGAGCTGGCGGTCGCGGTCCAAACGATTGCGTTGGACGCTGCGCGGCAGGAAGTGGTGGCGGCCCGCAATGAGCCGGACATGGACCCGGAGGTGGCGGACCGGGTGCTGCGGCAACTGGACCTGCGCACCATGATCATGCCGGAGTAGCTACGCCTGCGCCCGCGGAACCAACTCCAGGTCGAGCGAATGCTTCTCCACGTAGTCCAACGCGCAGCGCACGGCACCCACCGTCACAATCGAGTCTCCCAACGGGGAGACGGCCACCCGCGCGGGGGTGGCTGTAAAGCTTTCCAGCCGCGCGGTGATGGGGCCCAGCAGCACATCCGCGGAATTTGCCACGCCGCCGCCGATCACCACCAACTCCGGGTTGAGCAAGGTGGCCACGGTCCCCACCACCCGGGCCATCCTGTCCGCCAGCCGGTCCAGGATGTCCTGGGCCACGGCGTCACCGTCCTTCGCGGCCGAGAAGACCTGCTCGGCCTCGACCCGGCCAGGCTGGAAGGCCCGGAGCGCGGTGGGGACGGACCCGGCCAACGCTTCCGCGGCCCAGGTCCGGGCCAGGTGGGCGATCCCGTAGGTGTCGCCCACCCCGTCCACCAAATCCAGGTAGGCAAGCTCCCCGGCGCTGCCGCGGGTGCCGTGCACCAGCCGGCCCCCTTCGACGATGCCGGATCCCAGCCGTTCGCTCGCCAGGATCACCACGACGTCGTCGATCCCGGCGGCCGCACCCTGCCACCGCTCGCCCAAGGCGGCCAGGTTGGCGTCGTTCTCGAGCAGCACGGTCCACCCCCGGGCGTCCTTCAAGGCCGGCCGCAGTCCCAGATCGAACAGGCCCCAGAATTCCTGCGTTGCCAGCACCTCTCCGTGCCGGTCCACCGGCGCGGCCACACCGGCGCAGACGGCCAGGACCTGGTCAGGTGCGGCTTCCGCGGAGTGCAGCGCCGCCATGGCCACGCCGTCAATGAACGCAATGCGTTCCCCGGATCCCACTTCACCGGCCTGGAACGGTCGGCTGGCGCGTCCAACGGTTGTGCCCCGCAGATCCGATACCACTACGGTGACCTTGGCGTACCCGATGTCCATGCCCAGGACCACCCCGGCCCGGTCGTTGAGTTCGAACCGGCGGGCAGGCCGGCCCTTTTGATAGCCCCCAAACTCGCGCTGGTTCTCCCGCTCCAGGATCCAGCCCCGCCGGACCAGGTCCTCGCAGACAGCAATGGTGGTGGCGCGGGTCAGGCCCGTTGCTGCCATGACGTCCGTGACGGTCACCGCCACCGCGGAGCGCATGAACTCAAGGACCGCGCCGGCGCTGACCCGCCGCAGCAATTGGGGAGTCGCCGGAACCAGTTCAGGCATGCTGTTGACCTTCCTGCACAATGCACCAGATAATACTTGAGGAAGTAAATTTAGATCCAATATAAACATACCCGAGCCGACGAAAAGGACCGTTTCCTTGTCCACCACTGCCACGCTGGCAACCCTGTCCGACTCCGACCGCCTTGCCGATCCCAACTGGTGGCGCCAGGCCTCCGTCTACCAGATCTACCCCCGCAGCTTCGCGGACTCCAACGGCGACGGCATCGGTGACCTGAAGGGCATCACCGCCAAGGTGCCGTACCTGAAGTCGCTGGGAATCGACGCCGTCTGGCTGAGCCCGTTCTATCCCTCCGCCCTCGCTGACGGCGGCTACGACGTGGACGACTACCGTGACGTCGACCCCAAGCTCGGAACGCTGGCGGACTTCGACGAGATGGCCAAGGCCCTGCACGACGCCGGCATCAAGCTGATCGCCGACATCGTCCCCAACCACTCCTCCAACCGGCACCGGTGGTTCCAGGAGGCGCTGGCCGCACCCAAGGGATCCCCGGCCCGCGACCGCTACATCTTCCGCGATGGCAAGGGCCCCAACGGTGAGTTCCCGCCGTCGGACTGGGACTCGGTCTTCGGCGGACCCGCCTGGGAGCGGATCACGGAACCGGACGGCACTCCCGGCCAGTGGTACATGCACATCTTCGCCAAGGAGCAGCCGGACCTGAACTGGTCCAACCGCGAGATCCGCGACGACTTCCTCAAGACCCTGCGCTTTTGGTCCGACCGTGGCGTGGACGGCTTCCGTGTGGACGTGGCGCATGCGCTCACCAAGGACCTCACCGAACCGCTGCTGTCCAAGCTGGAACTGAGCGCTGCCAACACCGGCGTGGACGGATTCGACGACGGCTCGCACCCGTTC
Organism: Pseudarthrobacter sp. NPDC058196; assembly: GCF_042882685.1. Taxonomy (NCBI): domain Bacteria; kingdom Bacillati; phylum Actinomycetota; class Actinomycetes; order Micrococcales; family Micrococcaceae; genus Pseudarthrobacter; species Pseudarthrobacter sp. NPDC058196. The sequence continues at coordinate 129,154 of NZ_JBHVVN010000012.1, read as the reverse complement.
TGGGATCGCGACGAAGTCCACGAGATCTACGCCGAATGGCGTGAGGTGTTCAACGAGTACAACCCGCCGCGCACCGCCGTGGCCGAAGCCTGGGTGCACGCCACCCGGCGCGCCCGCTACGCCAGTCCGCAGGGATTGGGCCAGGCGTTCAACTTCGACCTGCTGCAGGCCGATTTCGACGCCGCCGAGTACAAGGAGATCATCACCCGCAACCTTGCCGAGGCTGCTGCCACCGGCGCCTCCTCCACCTGGGTGTTCTCCAACCACGACGTCGTCCGGCACGCCACCCGTTACGGACTGCCGCAGGTGGCCAAAGAAAAGGCCGGTACCAAGGGCCAGGACGGCAAGGACTGGCTGCTTGCCGGGGGACCACAGGACCAGTTGGACGTCGAACTCGGCGAACGCCGGGCCCGCGCCGCAACCTTGCTGATGCTCGCCGTTCCCGGATCCGCCTACCTCTATCAGGGTGAGGAACTGGGCCTGCAGGAAGTGGCCGACATCCCCGAATCGGAACGCCAGGACCCGTCCTATTTCCGCAACAAGGGCGTGGAAATCGGCCGCGACGGCTGCCGCGTGCCGCTGCCGTGGAAGGTCGAGGGAACCTCGTTCGGCTTTGGCGACGGCGGCTCCCACCTGCCGCAGCCGGACTGGTTCAGCACCTACGCCGTCGAGGCCCAGGACGGCACCGACGGCTCCACCTTGGAGCTCTACCGCACGGCCCTGAAGCTGCGCCGCGAACTGCTCACGGGTGAAGAGCTGGAGTGGATCGAGGCCGGCACCCCGGACGTGCTGCACTTCAAGCGCCCCAACGGCTGGCAGTCGGTGACCAACTTCGGAGACACCGCCGTCGACCTTCCCGCCGGGGAGGTGCTGGTCAGCAGCTCCCCGCTGGAGGACGGCAAGCTGCCGGCGAACACCACCGCGTGGCTGCGCTGATGCACGGCCGCCGTGGAATCGGGTGCCCCTGATGCAGGAACTCATCTACGGGTGCATGGGGCTGGGCGGCAGCTGGTCTGACGAGCCGCATGAAGCCAAGCATGTGGACCAGGCCGCTGCTGCCGTCCAGGCGGCGGTGGACGCAGGGATCACCCTGTTCGATCATGCGGACATATACCGGAGCGGCAAGTCGGAAGCCGTCTTCGGCGAGGTGTTGGCGGCCACCCCGGGCCTGCGGGAGCGGATCCGGCTGCAGACCAAGTGCGGTATCCGGCTGAATGAACGCGGCCTGCAGACCTACTACGACCTCAGCCGGGCGGGCATCCTGGAACGGGTCAACGGCAGCCTCGAAAGGCTTCGGACGGACTTCGTGGACATCCTGCTCCTGCACCGCCCGGATCCGTTGGCGGACCCGGCGGAGGTGGCGTCCGCCGTCGGGCAGTTGATGGCCGAGGGAAAGGTCCGGCAGCTGGGCGTCTCCAACATGTCTGCTGCCCAGATCGGGGCTTTGCAGGACCGGCTGGAGACGCCGGTGGTGGCCAACCAGCTGGAGATGAGCCTGCTCAAGCGGGCCTGGCTGGAAAGCCAGGTCCTGGTCAACCACCCGGAGCACCTGGATTACAGCTTCCCGCACGGCACGCTGGAGTACTGCGCCCGCAACAACATCACCCTGCAGGCGTACGGGTCCCTCGCCCGCGGCGCCTACACCGGAGCGGAGCTGGAAAGCCCCACCTCTGCAGAGGCCGCCACCGCAGAACTTGTGGCGGAACTCGCGGGGGAGTACGGGTCCACCGGCGAGGCGGTCCTGCTGGGCTGGCTGATGAAGCACCCGGCCGGAATCGCCCCGGTGATCGGCACGGCCAACCCCGAACGCATCCTTGCCTGTGCGGATGCGGAAAGGGTAGCCGCTGCCATGACCCGCACCGACTGGTACCGGCTCTGGGTGACGGCACGCGGCAGCAACATTCCGTGACCGTTCCGCGCCAGGTGGCGGCGGGTGCCCTGATGCGTGGTCATCAGGGCACCCGCCGCATCCATATCCGGTCACAACGCGTTTAGTTCGTATTGATCCTCACAAGCCGGCCGTTTTCTTCGCCGTGCCGCTCGCCGGGCGGATACTGTAGAAACCATGACGTCTACCATCGCCGCCGAAACCGTAAGGCCGGAACGCAATATCCCCGCAGAGATCGCCCGTTCGTGGCTGCTCGTCAATGCCATGAAGCCGGAGCTCTTCGACCAGTCGGCCGTGTCCCGCGCCGATTCGATCATCCTGGATATTGAAGATGCCGTGGACCCGTCGCAGAAGGACCAGGCCAGGGCCAACGTGGTGGACTGGCTGACCGCCGGCGGCCAGGCCTGGGTCCGGATCAACGACGCCACCAGCCCGTTCTGGGCCGATGACCTCGCGGGCCTGCGAGGCACCCCGGGCCTGCTCGGGGTCATGCTCGCCAAGACCGAGTCGGCCGACCAGGTGACCGAGAGCTTCCACCGCATGGACGGCAAGACCCCCGTGATCCCGTTGGTGGAATCCGCGGTCGGCATCGAGGAGGCCAACAACATCGCCAAGGCCCAGGGCGCGTTCCGGCTGGCGTTCGGTTCCGGCGACTTCCGCCGCGATACCGGCATGGCCGCCACCCCGGAGGCAATGGCCTACCCGCGCGCCAAGCTGGTCGTCGCCAGCCGCGTGGGCAACCTGCCCGGCCCCATCGACGGGCCCACCGTGGGCACCAACCACCCCATCCTGCGCGAGCAGACCGGCATCACGGTGATGATGGGCATGACCGGCAAGCTGTGCCTGGCCATTGACCAGACCCCGGTGATCAACGAGGTCATCAGCCCTACCCCGTCCGACGTCGCGTGGGCCACCGACTTCATGAACGACTTCGAAGCCAACGGCCGCGTCATCCGTGACGGCTCCGACCTGCCCCGCCTGGGCCGCGCCGAGAAGATCATGAAGCTCGCCGTAGCCTTCGGGGTCCAGCCCGCACTCTAGCGCCGCCATGTTCTGTCAGGAGACCCCGTTGACCGATACCCCATATCTGGTCCACGGGGTCTTTTGGGACGGGGCACCTGCCTCCCCGGCAGCACAGGCGGCCACAGCAGCGCACGACGCCGGCAGTCCGGTATTGCGCCTGCAGTCACCGGACGGGAACTTCCGGGAGCTCAGCCTCCGCCCGCGGGCACGGCTGGGCTTCGACATCGTCCGCACCGGCAAGTCCTGCCTGGGACATACGGTGGTTCACTCGTCAACGCGGCGGGACCATATCCCTTGTGCCTCCGCGGCGGCCGCGGCCCGAGGAAAACAGTGCGAGCGGTGCTTCGTGCTGGACGAGTCCCGGATGATGCATGACTTCCACCGTGGCGGCCGGGTGACGCCGGGCCTGCGGGACTACCTGATGCAGGAGCACTGGCTGTACGTGGCCACCTTCGCAGGCGGCGCCACGAAGGTGGGAACGGCCTCCGGACCGCGAAAGTGGAACCGGCTGGCCGAACAGGGAGCCGCGGCGGCAAGCTACGTAGCCAGGGCTCGGGACGGAAGGGTGGTGCGCGTCCTCGAGGACCTGGTGACGGAGCAGGCCGGCCTGACCCAGCAGGTCCGGTCCGCGGCCAAGGCCGAGGCATTGTTGTACCCGCTGCCCGCCGCGGAGTTGACGGCCGTCAACGCCCGCGCCGCCGGCCGGGTGCGGGCGCTGTTGGCACAGACAGCAGTCGAAGGCTTCGACGTGATGGGGGAGCAGTGGGTCCGGCCGCCGCATGCCGGCGCCCTTCATGGGGCCGAGGCCCGCCACGCGTACCCGTACGCCTTGGACCGGGGGCGGCACGGTTTCGACGTTGCGTCCCTGAGCGGAGCGAATGCCCTGGCCCGGCTGGACGGCACGGACGCCGGGTTCGTGGTCAACCTGTCCCAACTGGCCGCCCGGACCGTCGTGCTGGGGGACTACGCTTCAGCAGTGCCGGCGCTGCAGGAGGCCTTGTTCTGACCCGCCGGGTTTGCCGCGCCGCCGGGCTCGGTAGACTTGGACGGTGCTGAACGAATTCTGGGCCACCGCGCCAACCCGCTACAAAGTCCTGGTCTTCGGCGCGATGGGACTGATCGCCGTCGGCATTATCCTCAACCTCATCGGCAACACCGGCGGCAACCAGGGCCTGGCCATGGCTTCCCTGCCGCTGATCGGGCTGGGCCTGGTGTTGCACGTCGTCGGCATGGTGGTCCGCGGCCAGTCCATCCGGAAGAACCTCCGACGGTAGCGTTTCGGCGCACGTTTCCTGCCGCCAACACGCGGAGGATAGGCTGGAATCCATGACTATCAATCCGGACCTGCAGGGCCGAAGCTACCCTGCCGCAGAGGTGTACGACGTTGGCCGGGAGAAAATCCGCGAGTTCGCGCGCGCCGTGAAGGCCACGCACGCTGCACACTTCGACGTTGAGGCAGCAAAGGCGTTGGGCCACCGCGATCTCGTAGCGCCGCCCACGTTCGCCATCATCATCGCCCAGCGCGCCGACGCCCAGCTCATCGAGGATCCGGAAGCCGGAATCGACTTCTCCCGCGTGGTCCACGCCGACCAGCGGTTCACGCACCACCGCGCCATCGTGGCCGGAGACCGCCTCGTCGCGGAACTGCACGTTGACGGCGTCCGGGCCATGGGCGGCGGCGCCATGATCACCACCCGCTCGGAGATCTTCGCCCTCGGCGACGGGGATTCCCGCGAGCAGGTCACCACCACCACATCATCCATCCTGGTCCGCGGAGAGGGACAGTAACCATGCGCCCCAGCCTCACTGAACTCAGCCCCGGCCAGGACATCGGCAACCGCACCATCGAGGTGACCCGCACGGACCTGGTCAAATACGCCGGCGCCTCCGGGGACTTCAACCCCATCCACTGGAACGAGGCCTTTGCCACCAGCGTGGAACTGCCCGGCGTTATCGCGCATGGCATGTTCACCATGGGCTCTGCCGTCCAGCTGGTCACGGACTGGGCAGGCGACCCTGCCGCTGTGGTGGACTTCCAGACCCGCTTCACCAAGCCGGTCCTGGTCACCGATACCACCGGCACCACTGAACCCGGCGCTACCGTCGAGGTCAGCGGCATCATTGGAAAGCTCGATGCCGAGGCCAACACCGCGCGGATTGACCTCACCGTTGTGGCCGCCGGGCAAAAAGTGTTGATGAAGGCGCAGGCACTGGTCAAGCTGGCCTGACCCCGCGCCGTCACTTCGGTCCGATCCTTTCACCGGCCCGGCAGTTTAACGCGGTTGAGGGAGGATGCCCGCGCGGGCATCCTCCCTCAATCCTTTTTTATGGCACGTGTGGGTCAGGAAGCCGCGGCGGCGTTGTAGGCCGACTGGATGACCGAGCCCCAATACGGGCCGTACATTGTGGTGGAGTTGCTTCCGTAGCCATAACTGTTGACCGAGTTCTGGTAACCGCCCGAGGAGGTGCCAATGAACCAGGGGCCGCCCGAAGAACCGCCGGTCATGTTGCAGGGGATGCCTTGTGTGTTGAACTGCGGGTTATAGGGATCGTTGGTGGCCGTGCCCGAGCAGCTCTTGAGGGATTCCCCGTTGAAAGGCGGTGCGGCCGGGTAGCCGAATGCCTTGTAGGCGAGGCCGCGGGCGGCATTGAACCGGACACCGGAGGCGCCCACGACGTCCGCGAGGGTGCGCCCGTTCAGCGGCGACATCACGGCGAAACCGGTGTCGTACTGCATGTTGCCTGAGGAGCTCCACTCGGTGGGGGCGTAGAGGGCCCGGGCCGTCCACTTGCCGTACGGAGCTGCCCCGTTGAGGTAGGCGGGGACGAACGTGAACCGGGTTGCGAAGGCGTCGGGGCCCTCGTTGATGCAGTGGCCCGCCGTGGACACGGTGCTCCGGTTCGTGGAGGCTACCGAGTTGGCCGAGCACACATAGTCTGTCCCGCCCAGGGTGAAGAACGCCTTGCCGATATGCGGGACGGGGTTTTCGCTGGCGTTCGCCATCGGCTGGACCGTCGGATCCGATCCCTTGATTTTGGTTTCGCTGCCTTTATTGGGCGTTTCCCCCAGCGCGGCAGCATTGCCTTTCTGTCGCTGCAGTGCCTTCTTGGCGATTACATCGCCCGGGACGGCTGCCCGCATTCGCTCCGGCGTCCAGTAGTCGGCGGTGTCACCACTTGTCCTGGAGCTGCTGGTCCCTGGAGTTGCGCCGTCTCCGGGGGCGGAGGGTGCCGCTGTTGCGCCGCCGGCCGACAAAAAAGCGATTCTGTTACTTTCTCAGGGTGGCCAAGGGCCGGGGTGCCCGGCGCGTTCCCTAGTATTGTTGACGGGTGACTGCCACCATGCTTTCCCAGCTGACCACGTCCGCCGTCGGCGGCCCCGCCGGCACCTTCATCGAGGCCCGGACAGAGGGGGAGATCATCGACGCCGTCAGGTCGGCGGATGCCGCCGGCGAGCAGCTCCTGCTCATCAGCGGCGGCTCCAACCTCCTGGTGTCCGACGACGGGTTCCCCGGTACCGTGGTCAAGATCGCCTCGGAGGGCTTCACCGTGAACGCGGAAGACTCGTGCGGCGGTGTGGCCGTCGTGGTGCAGGCAGGCCACAACTGGGACCGGTTGGTGGAGCACGCCGTTCGCCATGCCTGGTCCGGGATAGAGGCCTTGTCCGGTATCCCGGGCTCTACCGGTGCCACGCCCGTCCAAAATGTGGGAGCGTACGGTGCCGAAGTGTCCCAGACCATCGCGGCCGTCCGCACCTGGGACCGGGAACGGAACGCCGTGCAGACGTTTACCAATTCCGAACTGGGATTCGGCTACCGGGATTCCATCCTGAAGCGGAACACCGTTGACGGTTCTCCCCGGTACGTGGTCCTCACCGTCGAATTCCAGCTGCCGCTGGGCCGCATGAGCGCACCCATCCGGTACGCCGAACTGGCCCGTTCCCTCGGCGTCGAGGTGGGCAAGCGCGCTTACGCCAACGACGTCCGCCGGGAAGTGCTGCGGCTGCGCGCGTCCAAGGGTATGGTGTGGGACGCCGCCGACAGGGACACCTATTCCACCGGTTCGTTCTTCACCAACCCCATCGTCCCGGCCGACGTTGCCGACACGCTGCCGGAATCGGCTCCCCGCTACCCGGCAGGAGGGGATGGACTGGTGAAACTCTCGGCAGCATGGCTGATTGACCAAGCCGGGTTCGGCAAGGGGTTCGGACTGGAACCGGGAAGCGTATCCGCGGGCCGGGCCGCCCTGTCCACCAAGCACACGCTCGCCGTCACCAACCGCGGCTCAGCCAGCGCGGCGGACATGGTGGCGGTGGCGCGGGAGGTGCGCACCGGCGTCGAGCGCCGTTTCGGCATCCTGCTGCACCCCGAGCCGCTGCTCATCGGACTGGAACTCTAGGGGTCCGGGTGTGACCCCGTGCCAGCTGTGACCCGGCCTAGGATGGGGCCATGGCTGCACACGGTGCCCTGCGCGACCGCAGGATGATAGGCAGGCTGCGGCTCGCGTCGCAACGGCTTGCGGGCGGAGGCGGCTCAGTGCCGGAACTGGTCCGGTGGATGACTGCCATGCAGGCACAGGACCTGCCCGCAGCCCTGTGGGCGGTGGGAGTGCGGGTACCGGGTGCCGGAATCACGGACGTGCGGGCCGCCATCAACAGTGGCACGGTGGTGCGTTCCTGGCCGATGCGCGGAACGCTGCACCTGGTGGCCCCCGAAGACCTGCGCTGGATGCTCGAACTAACCGCGGAGCGGCTCACCCGGAGCATCGCTGCCCGGCACCGCCAGCTGGACATTGCATGGGCCGACGTTGAGAAGGCACGGGACATCGCCCTTGACCGGATCCTGGCGGAAGGCCCCATCAGCCGCCCCGAATTGTTCCGGGAATTCGACGCCGGCGGCCAACCGACCCAAGGGCAGCGGGGCGTCCACCTCCTGGGCTCGCTCTGCCGGCACGGCTGGCTGGTGCTGGGTCCTATGGCCGGGAACCAGCAGCTGATCGCCGCGTTCGACCAGTGGATACCATCGTCCCGCCGGCTGGACCAGGAAGAGGCAGTCGCGGAATTCCTGCTGCGCTACCTCCGCAGCCACGGGCCCGCCACCCTGCGGGACTTCGCCTGGTGGACGCAGCTGCCGCTGACCGACGTAAGGGCGGCGCTCCAGGAGGTCAGCGCACAACTGGTGGAGCTGGAGTGGGAGGGGACCTCGTACTGGATGTCACCCGAGACTGCGGCCCTCCTCGATGGCGGCCTGCCGGGCGCCCGCTCCGTGCACCTGCTGCCCGGGTTTGACGAGTTCGTCCTCGGCTACACTGACCGCACGCCCGTCCTGGCGCCGGAGCACTTTGACCTGATCGTTCCGGGCGGCAACGGCATCTTCAAGAAGACCGTGCTGGCCGCCGGAACGGTGGCCGGCACCTGGATGGTCCAGGGCACGGGCCGGAGCGCCGTCGTCGTTCCTGAAATGTTCGACGCAACCGCGGCATTTGGCCCGGCAGCCCAAAAAGCGCTTGCGAAGGCCGCGCGGGAGTATCTGGCGTTCTTGGCCCGCTAGGTTGTCGGAAGCTTCGCAGCTGCCGGTGGCGTCCACCGCCGGGCGGCACGCTGCCCGGCAAAGGCACTCGCAGCGATGGTGACCAGGGCTCCGAGGAGTACTGCGGCGCCCTCACCGGGAAGCAGGACCCCCGTCCGGGTTCCGATGCTGGCTGCGGCCACCGGGATGCCAAGCTGGGCTGCTGACAGGACGCCGAGGATGGCCGGCACGCCGAGCACGCGGAGGACCGCATGGATGAGCAGGGATCCGCCACCGAGGCACAGTCCCAGCAGGATCATGCCCGGGTGCGCCGCCAGCTCACTCAGGTTCAGCGAGGCGCCGAGGCACACGAAGAACACGGGCCCCAGGAACCCGTCGCTGACCGCGAACAACTGGTGGGCGAGGCGACGGGGCTCACCCACGGCAGCCACCACCAGGCCGAAGGCGAAGCCGGCCAGCATGATGGACACACTGTTGAGCACCGCCAGCCCGGCCAGGGCGAAGAGGATTGCCAGCTGGATGCGGAGCTCCAGGGCGAACCTCCGGTTTTCCGATAATTTGTGCAGCCTGGCCCGGGCGCCTGACTGCTCGGCGCGCCGCAGCAGCAGGAACAGCACCACGGCGCAAAGCGCGACGGCGAGGGATCCCACCGCCGCCCGGCCGGCGTTCACGGGATCCAGGGCAAGGGGGAGCGCCACGATGCAGGCGACATCCGCGATGGCCACCTGTGCTGTCATGGCCAGCACGGGAGGGCCGCTCAGGCCCAGTGAGTCAACAATGGGCAGGACCATCGCCGCTGAGGAGGAGGCGAGCAGGACCGCATAAAGCGGGGCATGGCCGGTACCGAAAGCTGCCGCCACGGCAACCCCGGTGGCGGCAGCCAAGGCCGCTGCCACCAGGGCCTGCACCGCACCGTGGCCCAAGGCTGAACGGAGCCGGGCGTCCCGTACGGGCACATGGGTACCGACAACGAACATCAGCAGCGCAAAGCCGACGTCGGACAGGAGCCGCAACGTGGGATCGGAGGAGTCCACGAGGTTCAGCCCGCTCCGGCCAATGGCGACGCCGGCGAACAGCTCCCCGGCCACCACTGGCACCTGCCATTTGGCAGGCAACGCCAGCAGCGGGCCGGCCATGGCAACCACGGTGATCAGGGCGAGGGCCAGGAAAGCCATGATCTGCCTGCGCGGCGGCCGGGCCGGCTGCTACAGGTTGCCGGTGGCGATGTTGAGCATGCGGCGCAGCGGCTCGGCGGCGCCCCAGAGGAGCTGGTCGCCCACGGTGAAGGCGCTGATGTACTGCGGACCCATTTCCATCTTGCGGATGCGGCCCACCGGGATGTCCAAGGTGCCCGAAGCGGCGACGGGGGTCAGGTCCGCCATGGAGGCTTCCTTGGTATTGGGAACCACCTTGGCCCACTGGTTGTCCTCGTCCAGGAGCTTCTCGATCTCGGCGACGGACAGGTCTTCGCGGAGCTTGAGGGTCAGGGCCTGGGAGTGCGAACGCATGGCACCGATCCGGACGCAGAGCCCGTCCATGATCACATGGTTTTCCGCCGAGGTGCCCAGGATCTTGTTGGTTTCCACCCCGGCCTTCCACTCCTCCTTGGACTGGCCGTTGCCCAGGTCAGCATCGATCCAAGGGATCAGCGAGCCGGCCAGAGGGACGCCGAACTGGGTGGCGTCGATATCCGTGCGCTGGTGGGCCAGGACCTTGCGGTCGATGTCCAGGATGGCCGACGCGGGGTCGTCCAGTTCCGTGCTGACCTCGGCGTTGAGCGTGCCGAACTGGCTGAGGAGCTCGCGCATGTGCCGGGCGCCGCCGCCGGAGGCTGCCTGGTAGGTCATGGAGGTACCCCACTCCACCAGGTTGTTCTTGAACAGCCCGCCCAGGCCCATGAGCATGCAGGACACGGTGCAGTTGCCGCCGATGAAGTCCCTGGTGCCGTTGACCAGGCCCTTGTCGATGACGTCACGGTTGATGGGGTCCAGGACGATGATGGAGTCATCGCTCATGCGCAGGGTGGAGGCGGCGTCGATCCAGAGGCCGTCCCAGCCGCGGCTGCGCAGTTCGCCGTGGACCTGCTTGGTGTAATCGCCACCCTGGGCAGTGACAATAATGGGCAGCTTGGCCAGCGTGTCGACGTCGAACGCGTCCTCAAGCTTGCCGGCGCCCTCAGCGAAGGAAGGCGCCGCACCTCCGGCGTTGGAGGTGGAGAAGAACACCGGATTGATGTTGGCGAAGTCGCCCTCATCCTGCATGCGCTGCATGAGGACGGAGCCGACCATGCCGCGCCATCCGACCAGGCCGACGGAAGGGGTAGCTGCTGTAGTCATTTGTCCAGTTTAGACTTCGCGTCAGGCAGGGCGCAGTCGGTTACGTCACGCGGGATCGCTTCCGGGCACTTGTTACAGGCAACCAGCCACTCCCGCCGCGGCAACAAAGACGACTGCCATCACGGGGAAGCCGACGGCGGACCGCACCTGTGCATGCGAGCTCGCGGTGACTATGCCGAGTTCCTCCTGGGAGTAGCTGTGCAGTTCAGCCTGCTACCAGTCCGCTTGGCGTGAGCGACGGGTGGGGGGCTGAAGGGTCTTGCCTGATGCTTTCCGGAGACGTACAGCCCTGCGTTCCTTGAGGTAGTAGGCCCACGTCGTGGGGACGATCCACAGCCCAAACGCAATGGCGAACACAATTTGGCCCCAATTGGGGTCCTCCGTGCCTTCCACAAACAATTTAACGAGCAGCACGGCCACAACGGTCATGATCAGTGTGATCAGGATGCTCAGGACGAGCAGCCCGCCAGCCGAATTAACCGGCTTGACGGCGCTGCCGGCGTCGCCCTTGTAGACCCCGTATTCCTCCACGGTGAGGCCTTGGCGTGCTGCCTCGGCCTCCACTTGCCGGGCGTAGTAACCTTTTCTACGGCCGCGTTCTGATCGGTTTTTCGGGTGGCTCATGCGCCTTCACCTCGGGCTGCCAAGATGCGGCCCAAGAGGCCCCGGTCGTCCAATCCGGTGGTCTCAACAACGTCCTGGGCAGGATCCAGGATTTTGCCGCTGGCCCAGCCGTCGGCGTCAGGCCTGATGAGCAGATGTTCGTCGCCGGATAGTGTTCGCACGCGAATGAAGGCCGTGCCGTCAGGATGGTTGCTGATGTGTTCCTTGATAATGGCTAACTCTGCCTCGGCGCCAGGGAAAGCCGGGTCTTGAGCGAACGCAAACCAGGATTCGAGGGTTCGCGGCTGGAGCAGCACCGAGACTTTGTCTGACTCAACGTGGACCACAGTGTCCGTGATTTCGGAGGTAATGAGGCTGATTTCCGTCCAGCGTTGCGCACTTGCCAGCGCATAAGCGACTGCAACAGCGGGTCCTTCAAGTTCCAAGTCTGCACCGATGGTGGCAAATCCTCGGCCGAGCAGCGAGGACGCGCCGGCAACGCATAAGCGATCAGTATCTACTTCCGCCTCCAGCCGAAGCACTTCAGCCGACTTAGTGGCCGACACCGTCCCGAACATCTTGAGCATGAAGGCGATCTCGGCAAAGCCGAAACCAACGGCTGAATCCGCGGCCGTTCCCTCTTGCAGCGTGGGGGTCATCCTTTAAGCTCCTTAGATTTTGCGCTAGCCGATTCCGAGGAATTTAGCTGCACTCTGGCCCAGGTCGGCCAAGTTCTTTCCGGTTTCGGCCACAAACGATGCGCCCTCAACAGCCTTTTTGGCGATGATTTCACCCGTGTCTTTTGCCGCACCGTTCACGAAGTTCTTCACCGCGGGTATTTCGTAGATCGCGATGCCTGCGCTTGCTACCTGACACACAGTTCCTGCGGGAGGCGGGAGGAAACAAGCTACACCCAGTCCGGTTTTCACTCCGGACCAAATTGCGTCTCCCGTCTTGCCTTCCGACAGGTACTTCGCGGTGTCCATGCCGTTCAGCCCGACGCCCAGCCAGCCTACCCCGCGACCGAGCCCGCCCTTGCCCAAGGCCTCCATCACCGGGCCTTGTCCTTTGAAGAACAGAGGAGCCTCTTCAAAGAAACTTCTATATTGGCTGAGCCGAGGGAAATATTTGAACAGGTTCTTCGCGCCCAGGAGGTCGGATCCCGATTCCAAGAGGTTGTAAGTGATGCTTTGTGCAGAAAGCATCTTCCACGCTTTGGCGTCGCTGAGAACCTCGGCGCCCTGGTTTCCCAGTACTGCCAGCCCAAAGACGGTTCGTGGCAGATCAAAACCGGCTTTGAACTGGCTCCGCAGGCTCCAGCCGTCCCGAAACGGTGAACCCTTGGCCAGCCAATCAGGCCCCGAGGGATCGGCAGGAGATGGGGAACCGGTCCGGTCAGGCCCTGCGGAACCACCAGGAAGATGACCGCCCGTGCCGCCCGAGCCGTTGTTGCTGCTGGCCTGCTCCTGCTCATCGGCATTTTGGAGCAGCACCTTGGATTCCTGCTGCAGCCTTGAGACGGTTTGCTGCAGGAGCGTGCGGTGGTTGCTGTTCCAGTCAGACCGGAACCGCTGGGCATCCGCGCCCTTCCAGGCCGGATTGTTGTTGATCTGGCTGCTCAGCTGCGTCGACTGCTGCTGCAGCAGGTCGGCCGTCTTGCTGAACTGCTGCGCGAGGGTACGCAGCTGTTCTACGTCGGCACCCCACAAAGTCCCTGCCACCAGGAATCCCCCCCAATATTGATCCAGCAGCCCCAGAGTGCTGCGTGCCCCAGCCTAGGCCAGGACCAAGCCGCTTGCGATGGGGTGGCCTCCCCATGTCGCAGCCGAAAGCGTTAGCCCTGGTCTGACTGCTCCAGCACCGCTGCCTTCCGGGCACGCAGCGCGAAGAACGCCCCGAAGGTGAACACCTGAGTGACCACCACCAGCACAATGGCCCCGGCGATCTTGTTGCCGCCCAGGATCATGGTCAGCCCCACAATCGCGGACAGCAGCGCCAGGAGGGGCAGCAGCATGTAGCCCAGGACGAACAGGGTTTCCGGTTTCTTCAGCATGTTCCTAGCCCCCGGTCCGTGACCATTTGGTGAATCGGTAGCGCGTGCCGTTGGCGGCCGTCAACCAGCCGTCCGGCGGGACGGAGGCGGTGGCCTCCCAACCGGGGCCAAGCTCCGGGGCAAACGTGTCGCCGTCGGCCTTCACATCGATGGTGGTGACCACCGCGACGTTGGCGAGCTCGGTGGACTGGCGGAAAACATCGCCGCCGCCCAGGATCCAGACTGTTTCGCCGCCGTCGACAAACTGCGACTCAAGGAGCGCGTCATCCAGGGAAGGAACCACGACGGCGCCCTCCGCCTCAGGCGTGCCGGCCCAACTTTTCTGCCGGGTGATCACGATGTTCGTGCGCCCCGGCAGCGGCCGGTACTTGTCCGGGAAGGACAGCCAGGTCTTGCGGCCCATGATGACCGGGTGCCCGGTGGTGAGCCGGTTGAAGTGCTTGAGGTCCTCCGGCAGGTGCCAGGGCATGTCCCCGTCCTTGCCGATGACCCCGTCGGAGGTCTGCGCCCAGACCAGGCCGACGCCGGTGATCGAGGCGGCCAGCTCCTCCGTGAAGGACTGCGGATCGGTGAAGTTTTCGGTGCTCATACGGCGATCGGTGCCTTGATGGTGGGGTGGTGCTGGTAGCCCACCACGTCGAAGTCCTCGAGCGTGTAGTCGAAGATCGAGGCGGGCTTGTGGGTGATTTTCAGCTGTGGATACTCGTAGGGCTCGCGGTCCAGTTGCTTGAGGACCTGATCCATGTGGTTTTCGTAGATGTGGACGTCCCCGCCGGTCCACACGAACTCGCCGGGCTGGAGCCCCACCTGCTGGGCCACCATGCACGTGAGCAGCGCGTAGGAGGCGATGTTGAAGGGAACGCCCAGGAACATGTCAGCGGAGCGCTGGTAGAGCTGGCAGGAGAGCTGGCCGTTGGCCACGTAGAACTGGAAGAACGCGTGGCAGGGCGGCAGCGCCATGTCGTTGAGCTCGGAGACGTTCCAGGCGGACACGATGTGCCGGCGGGAGTCCGGATTCGACTTCAGGTTCTCGATGAGCTCGGCGATCTGGTCGATGTGGCCCCCGTCCGGGGTAGGCCATGAACGCCATTGCACGCCGTAGACAGGGCCCAGGTCGCCGTCTTCGTCGGCCCATTCATTCCAGATGGTGACGCCTTGGTCCGTCATCCACTTGATGTTGGTTTCGCCGCGCAGGAACCACAGGAGTTCCACCGCCACGGACTTGAAGTGGACCCGCTTGGTGGTGATCAGCGGGAAGCTCTTGGAGAGGTCAAAGCGCATCTGGCGGCCGAAAACGCTGGTGGTTCCGGTGCCTGTGCGGTCCGATTTATGGGTGCCGGTGGCCAGGACATCGCGCAGGAGGTCTTCATAAGGCGTAGGGATGCTCACGCCCCAAGTCTACTTTGCAGACGGTGCCTGGTCTGTGGGAAATGCGGTGGCGGTGGACACGGCGCGGAATACCAGCAGGATGCTGACGAACACCAACAACACTGTGGGCACCCAAATCATTGCCGGCCCCACCAAACCAAGCCAGCCACGGATGGCCAGCCGGCATGAACACGGCCAAACCAGATTTGGCGGCATAACGGTCCGGAAAGCCGCCCCCGTCCCAGTGAACGGGAACCGGGTCCGGCATGGACGGGTAAAGCATTAGTCCGTAGAGGGCGGTGAGGAGCAGCGCCGCGGTTGAAGCGGCGAACCACATCGTCGAGGCCGGGTTCTTAGCGTCCAGGGCCACGGTCAACTCCTAACGCTACGGATGGCCGCAGCAGGTCCGGCTGCACCGCGGGTCTGGAGCTTCCGGTTCCGCCAGGACGACGTCCACCCAAGGCGGCGGGGAACGATGTCACGGATCCGCCGCTGATTGGGGTTGGGGAATGATTCCTGCGTTCGCGGCGGGCACCAGGGAACTGGCAAGCCGTCCGATCAGCCCCGCCAGGAATGCGGGGCGCGACGCCGAAGCCCTTGGGCTGCCATCCCTCGCGCCCCGGAGTATCCGCGAGAGGAGCCAGTACACTCCACCGGCGAGGAGAAACGGCCACAGCAGCGCCAGCGGTGGAACGTCGTCGACAACAGTGATCGTGGCAGCGTGCACGTTATCCCCCCCCCAGAACAGTGCGTAGTCCACCCAGTCAAGACGGACAGGTGCCCGGGGTCAAGCCGGTGTGCGGCTAGTCGTCGAACGGCTTGAACTGTTCCACAGCCACAATCCGCTTCTTTCCGCCATGCGTTACATGGCACACCACAAGCTCGCCGGGGGAGAGGAAGGGCTCGTCCGCGGGCAGCAATTTCGCCAGGTGTGAAGGCATGTGGCCGGCAAGCTGCTTGAGCACTGTCGGCAGGGCAGGCCGGTGGGTGCAGGCAACCACCGGCCGCTGCTTGTCAAAGAGGGATTCGATGACGGCGGCCGTCTTCCGCGGGCTGCGCTGGTGCCTGTGCTCCGTTAGTCCCTCGGCGAGCTTCACCTTCGCCCCGGTGGCCCGTGCGTACGGGGCAACGGTGGCAACGCAGCGCAGCCACGGGCTGGTGACCACCCGCATCGGCTTCCAGGCCTGCAGCAGCCTGCCCACTGCCTGCGCCTGCCGGGTCCCGGTGGCAGCAAGCGGCCGCTCACCCTCCGCCTTGCTCCAGGACGAGCGCGGTTTGGCCTTGGCATGGCGGAGGACGACCAAGGGCCACGTGTCCAGGCTGCCGCGCTCATGCGCGTCCCGCAGGTACTCCAAAGGGACGACGTCGGACGGGTTGGACAGCAGCCGGGCCGCCTTGTCGGGGGCGCACCACATCACGCTGTCCACCTCCTTGCCGTCCGGAACAAGGCCGTTGCCGTTGACCTTGACCGCCCAGTAGTAAACCCTCTTGAGGCCGGAGGCGACGTGGTAGTGGATGGGCGGCAAAGGAATTCCCAGCGGCGCCTCGAGGCCAATCTCCTCTCGCACCTCCCGGACAGCGCATTCGGGGACCGTCTCGCCGTCGTCAATCTTTCCCTTGGGCCATGACCAGTCGTCATAGCGCGGCCGGTGGATCAACAGGACTTCCAGCCGGTCCTTGTTGACCCGCCACGGGATGGCGCCCGCAGCCGTCACGGCTACGGGTTCCCCCGGGTGGTCAGTCTGGTCGGCTACGAGTGCATCGCTCGACAATGCGCTGCCTAGCGCCGGCTCAGGCTGCGCTGACGCGGCCGGGACGCCAGCAGCCAGGACTGGACATCTTCAAGCGGCTTGCCGTCCTCGGAAAGGTGGTGCCGTATCCACCGGCCTTCGTTGTCCAAGTGCCAGCTGGAGGTTTCCGGGTCCATGTAGCGCCGCAGGAGGTCAAGGACATAGGTGATGTCGTCGGGACTGGTCAGCTGGACCAAGGCCTCCACCCTGCGGTCCAGGTTGCGGTGCATCATGTCCGCGGAACCGATGTAGACCACGGGGTCGCCGCCATTGGCAAAGGCGAAGACCCTTGAGTGTTCGAGGAACCTGCCCAGGATGGAGCGCACCGTGATGTTCTCGCTCAGTCCCGGGACGCCCGGGCGCAGCGAGCAGATGCCGCGGACGATGACGTCCACTTTCACCCCGGCCTGGGAGGCGCGGTACAGCGAATCGATGATGGCCTCGTCAACCATCGAGTTCACCTTGATCTGCACATGGCCGGGCACGCCCGCCCTCGCGTTGCGGATCTCCGTTTCGATCCGGTCGATGAGTCCGGACCGGACTGACCGGGGCGCCACGAGCAGACGCTTGAAGGTGGACTTGGGAGCGTAGCCGGAGAGCTGGTTGAACAGCTTGGAAAGGTCCTCGCCCACTTGGTCGTTCGCGGTCAGGAGGCCCAGGTCCTCGTAGTACCGGGCGGTCCGGGGGTGGTAGTTGCCGGTGCCGATATGGCAGTAGCGGCGCAGCCCGTCAACTTCCTGGCGGACCACCAACGAAAGTTTGCAGTGCGTCTTCAGGCCGACGATCCCGTAAACCACATGCACGCCTGCCTGCTCCAGCTTCCGGGCCCAGGAGATGTTCGCCTGCTCGTCGAAGCGTGCCTTGATTTCCACCAGGGCCAGGACCTGCTTGCCTGCCTCGGCGGCGTCGATCAAGGCGTCCACAATGGGGGAGTCGCCGGACGTACGGTAGAGGGTCTGCTTGATCGCCTGGACCTTGGGGTCCGAGGCCGCCTGCTCCAGGAACGCCTGCACCGAGGTGGAGAAGGAGTCGTACGGGTGGTGCAGCAGGATGTCCCGGCGCCGCATGGCCGCGAAGACGTTGGCGGCCTTGGAGGTTTCTGATTCGTTCAGGTACCGGGACGTGTGCGGCATGTGCTTGGGGTAGTGGAGGTCGGCACGGTCGATTCCGGCAATCACCGACAGCCCGCGCATGTCCAGCGGCGCGGGGACCGAATAGACCTCGGACTCCTCCACCCCCAGTTCGCGGATCAGGAGTGCACGGATGTTCGGGTTGATGTCCGTGGTGACCTCAAGCCGCACCGGAGGGCCGAAGCGGCGGCGGAGCAGTTCCTTCTCCAGCGCCTGCAGAAGGTTCTCGGCGTCGTCCTCCTCCACCTCCACGTCCTCGTTGCGGGTAACTCGGAACGTGTGGTGCTCCAGGACTTCCATGCCCGGGAACAGCTTGTCCAGGTGGACGGCAATGACTTCCTCAAGGGCAATGAACCGTGCCACCCGTCCGGGGATTGCACCGGCCCGCGGACCGTCGATGGAAATCAGGCGGGGCAGCTGGTCGGGGACTTTGACACGGGCGAAGAGCTCCTTGTCGCTGACCGGGTTCCGGACTACGACGGCAAGGTTCAGTGACAGCCCGGAGATGTAGGGGAACGGGTGCGCCGGGTCCACCGCCAACGGCGTGAGGATGGGGAAGACTTTCTCGGCAAACATCACGCTGAGCTGCTGCTGGGCGGCGTCGTCCAGTTCGCCCCACTGCATGACGTGGATGTGCTCGTACGCCAGTGCGGGGCGGATCTGGTCGGCGAAAACCTGGGCGTGCCGCTCCTGCAGCCGGTGGGCTTCCTCGCTGATCCGCTCCAGCACTTCGACAGGGCTCAGGCCGGCGGGCGAGGGAACGGCGAGGCCGGTGGCGATCCGGCGCTTAAGGCCGGCCACGCGGACCATGAAGAACTCGTCGAGGTTGGAGGCGAAGATGGACAGGAAGCTGACGCGTTCCAGGAGGTGCAGGGTGGGGTCTTCAGCCAGTTCCAGCACCCTGGAATTGAACGCGAGCCAGCTCAGTTCGCGGTCCAGGAACCGGTCCGGCCGGATGTCGCCTTCAGGCTGCAGGTTGGGTGCAAATTCCGGGATGTCGATGCGGTCCTGGGTGGCCCTTGCCGCAGGGACCTCGGAGGAGCCGAAACGCGCCCGGGCAGGCAACGCAACATCCTGGGACGTGGCTGTTCCGGAGGGTTCCGGGTTCATGGCTTCTCCTTATGGCTGGCGCTGTGGTGCCGGCGCTTCCGCCCCGCGCGGCTCCCTTTCAACCTTACAAGCATTCACCGGCCCCACGGCCCTGTTTAACGCACCGCCGGGCTTTGGTCCCGCGCCCTAAACCTGGCCGGCCGCCGGCCCATACATGACGTCCATGTCCCACCGGGTAAACCCCAGCCGCCGGTACAGGGCGACGGCCGCAGTGTTGTCCGCATCCACGTACAGCATGACCCCGTTCAGGCCGGAGTCGCGCAGGTGCTTGATGCCGGCGATCGTGAGGGCCTTCCCCAGGCCGAGGCCCTGGGCCTCCGGCGCAACGCCCACCACATAGACCTCGCCGATGGCCGGGTGCTCTCCGTGACGCGGGTGGACCTTGGTCCAGTGGTAGCCGAGCAAGCGTCCGTCGCGGTCCTCGGCCAGGAAGAACCCGGCGGGATCGAACCAGGCCTCCGCCATCCGGGCGTCCAGGTCCGCGCGCGTCAGGTTTCCTTGCTCGGGGTGGTGTGCGAATGCAGCCCGGTTGGCCGCCAGCCATGCCTCCTCATCCCTGCCGGGCACGAAGGCGCGGATGGCCACACCGTCCGGCAGGCCGGCGTCGGGCAGGTCAGCGCCCGCCGTCGTCATCCGCATCTTCCACAATTCGCGCACCGGCGCGTAGCCATAGCGGGCGGCGAGGTCAGCGGCGGCCTCGTGGTTCCCGTGGGACCAGGCCTTCAGGCCGTCGAAGCCCCGCACCTCCTTGAGCGCGCCCACCAGCCGGTCGGCCACGCCCTGGTTCCGGTAGGAGGGGTGCACGGCGATTTCCAGGACACCGTTGCCGTCCGGCTCGTCCACCACGACGGCGAACCCGGCCAGGTCCTGGCCGGTGGCGGGATCGGAGTCTTCGTCCGGCGCGTACAGGGCGAGCGTCAGCAAGGTGTGGTCCGCGGAGTCGCCGGCGCGCATGCTCACCAGGGTCTGTTCCGAGATCGAGGGATTGCCGTCCGATTCCTCGGCCGCTGCCAGGAGGTCGCGGCAGTCCTTCAGGAGCTGCTGGTCAACCCCGCCCCGGACAACATGGACGGGCCATTTCTGCGGATGCGCTGGAGTCATGAGCCAAGGCTATACGGCAAAGGCGGGCCAGGCTCAGGCCTCGGTGAGTTCGTCTTCCTGCTGCCTGACCAGGGTGAGGCGGTATCCAACGTTCCTGACCGTGCTGATCAGGTTCTCGTGGTCCGCGCCGAGCTTGGCGCGAAGCCGGCGGACGTGGACATCAACAGTGCGGGTGCCGCCGTAGTAGTCGTAGCCCCAGACTTCCGTGAGCAGCTGCTGGCGGGTGAAGACGCGGCCGGGGTGCTGCGCCAGGTACTTGAGGAGCTCGAACTCCTTGAAGGTCAGGTTCAGCGGTGCGCCGTTGACCCGTGCCGTATAGCTTGCTTCGTCGATGATCACACCGGCGGCGCGGATCTCGCTGGGTGCGTCCTCCTGCTCCGGTACGGCCCGGGCTACGGACAGCCGGATGCGGGCCTCCACCTCGGCGGGTCCGGCAGAATCGAGGACGATGTCGTCAACGGCCCACGCCGAGGAAACCGCGGCCATGCCGCCCTCTGTGAGGATCAGGACAAGTGGTGCGCTGAGTCCGGTGGCCTTCAGGAGCTGGGTCAGGGAACGGGCACCCACGAGGTCTTTGCGTGCATCCAGCAGGACGATGTCGCACGGGTCCGTCTCCAGCAGGGCAGTGGGTTCCGCGGGCAGGATGTGGACCCGGTGGTTCAACAGCTCGAGGGCAGGCAGGATGTCCACCGAAGAACCGGTGCTGTTCGTCAGTAACAGGATGTGCGACATTGTTCCTCCAAGGGCCGTCCGCGCATCATTGGGCGACTGAACCGGATTCTCACCGGCCGGTACGGGCTTCCTGCGGGAGGTTTTGGTCCGTCAGCACGCCGCCGGCCAGCCACCTCAGCAGGGAGCGTAGCTGAACCTTGAGTATACCCGGCACCCCCTTCCAAGCCACAGATTCGGGCCCTGTAGAGGTACGTTTTGCGACATAAGCGGTTCACATAGGGCAGGATTGGACCAGGGCGGACCAGCCCTGCCATGAGGGGGCGGACCAGCCTTCCACCCGACGCCAGGATGGGAATTCAGCGCAGTGAGTGCACCGATAAAGCACAGGCCGGGCCCCGGATGACGGCGGAACTGCAGTCACCTGTGCGGTCGCTGGGCTCCTGGACCATTGGGGTCGTCGGGATCGCCGGGCTCATCGCGATCATCGCCGGTGTCTACTCCTCCCCGGAAGCCTTGGCCGCCGTCGGCATCCTGATCGCCGCAGCCGTGGGTATCGGGTGGCCGCACTTCCTGCGCATCCCCGCGAAAAAGACCCTGGCCGCCGTCATCGCCCTGCCGGGCGCCGCGGCCGCGGTCTCCGCCTCCGTGGCCCCGCCGCCCGGCTACCTCGACTGGACCCCAGCCTTCGTCGCCCTGGGCATGATGGCCGTCTTCGTCGTGCAACTCATCCGCGGCACCGGGCAGGCGCAACGGCTGGAGTCCACGCTCGGGTGCTGCGTCGGTGTCCTCCTGTCCTGCCTGGGCGCAGGCTGGATAGCCGGCGCCCGGTTCAACGGTGTCCGCGAAATGCTCCTGGTGGCCGCGATCAGCGCCGCCGTAGCGCTCCTTGCCGGACTCATCCAATGGCCGGACAGCATCGTCGCGCCCCTGGGCGTTGTCTTGGCCGGCCTGGCCGGCCCGCTCGCCGGGCTGGTCATCTCGGACATTGCCGTCCTGCCGGCCGCCGTCTTCGGCATCATCGTCGGTGCGGTCCTGGCCAGTTTCCGCAGGCTCGCCACACTGCGCGGCGCGCCGTTGAATATGCTGGCAGCGCTGAGTATGGGCCTGGCACCGGTCTCAGCCGTCGGATCCCTGGCGTACTTCATAGACAAACTACTCATCTACTAACGGGTTAGGATTGCACCATGTCCGTACTTGCATTTGAAATCTTCTTCCTCGTCCTGCTCGGCATCGCGAGCGTGTCCATGGCCTGGTTTGCCGGTTTCGTGGTCTACCGCCTCTTCAAGGGCCAGAAGTAGCCACTCCCTTTCCAACTGCCGTATCTCGAGGTAATAAAAGTGCCCATTGAGATCCCCACAGACCTGACTCCTGAACTCGTCCCCCTTTCCTGGCTCATCGGTGAGTGGGAAGGACGCGGCCGGCTGGGCAGCGGTGACGAGGATTCCGAGCACTTCCTGCAGCACGTCTCGTTCACCCATAACGGCCTGCCGTACCTTCAGTACCGTGCCGAAAGCTGGTTGACCGACGACGACGGCACGCGGCTGCGGCCGCTCACCGTCGAGACCGGCTTCTGGGCGCTGGAGCGCAAGCAGCTGGATGCCGACGGCGGCCCGGGGCTGGTGCCGGCAGACATCGTTCCCGTGTTGAAGAGCGCCGACGAGGTGGAAGCGCTGCGCAACAAGGACGGCGGCTTCGACATCTCCGTATCCATCGCCCACCCGGGCGGCATCACGGAGCTGTATTACGGCCAGATCAAGGGACCGCAGATCCAGCTGACCACCGACATGGTGATGCGCGGCAGCCACTCCAAGGATTACAGTGCCGCCACCCGGATCTTCGGCCTGGTGGACGGGAACCTTTTGTGGCGGTGGGACGTGGCAACGGGTGGAGAGGCCGGGAAAGGGCTGGAGGCCCACGCCTCTGCATTCCTGAAAAGAGTTTCCTGACCCGGAAAGGCCCGCCATGGAAGACGGCACGGAACACGCAGGCAAGCCCAGCAGCTACAGCGACCTCAAAGCCGTCTTCTTCAACGGCACCCTGAAGAAGTCACCCCAGACCTCCAACACCGAAGGGCTGATTAACATCAGCCGCCGGATCATGGAGAAACAGGGCGTCAGCACGAGGCTCATCCGCACGGTCGATCACGACATTGCCACGGGCGTCTACCCCGACATGACCCAGTACGGCTGGGCCACCGATGAATGGCCGGAGATTTTCCCGGCCGTCCAGGAAGCGGACATCGTGGTGGTGGCCGGCCCCATCTGGCTGGGCGACAACTCGTCCCAGACCAAGAAACTGATTGAGCGCCTCTACGCCCACTCCGGCCAGCTCAACAGCCAGGGCCAGTGGGCGTTCTACCCCAAGGTGGGCGGCTGCCTGATCACCGGGAACGAGGACGGCATCAAGCACTGTGCCATGAACGTCCTCTACAGCCTCCAGCACATCGGCTTCAGCATCCCGCCGCAGGCCGACGCCGGGTGGATTGGCCCGGTGGGGCCCGGCCCCAGCTACCTGGACGAGGGATCCGGTGGCCCGGAGTCAGACTTCACCAACCGGAATACGACATTCATGACCTGGAACCTCCTGCACCTGGCGAGGATCCTCAAGGATGCCGGCGGCTACCCGGCCTATGGCAACCTGCCCGGTGAATGGGCAGCCGGTACGCGCTTCGATTTTGAGAACCTGGAATACCGCTAGCGTTGGTTGAACCTGTCGAACCCCGGAATACCCCGCTGCTAAAGGACGTTGCCGCCAATATGAGTACGCCCAGCCCTTTGTTGTCGCGCCCCGGCGCCGTTGAGGCCGCCGGCCCCGACGCCGGTGTCGCCGCCCACTACGGCGAGCCGCTGCGCGAGCAGCGCGCACTCGCTGCCGGAACCGCCGTCGTCGACCTTTCACACCGCGGTGTGGTCACCGTCACCGGACCGGACCGGTTGAGCTGGCTCAACACCCTCTCGTCCCAGCAGGTGGCATCCTTGGCGCCGGGTGAGTCCAGCGAACTGCTGCTCCTCAGCGTCCAGGGGCGCATCGACTTTGACGCCAGGGTTGTTGACGACGGCGGGACCACCTGGCTGATCGTCGAGGCCGCCGAAGCTGCACCGCTGGCCGAGTACCTGGACCGGATGAAGTTCATGTTGCGGGTGGAGATCGCCGACGTCTCCGCTGAGTGGGCCGTGGTGGGCAGTACCAAAGCCGTTCCCGAATGGTCCGGCCGGCTCGCCTGGCAGGACCCCTGGCCGCACGTCTCGGCGGGCGGGTACTCCTACGCCACTGTGTCCGAGGAAAGCCACCCGGGCCTTGAGCGTCCCTGGTTCGAATACCTCATCCCGGCCGCGGAGCTCGAGGCCGCCGTCGAAGGCCGTCCGCTGGCCGGAGTGCTCGCAGCCGAAGCCCTCCGCGTCGCTGCCTGGCGTCCCAGGATAGGCGCCGAAACCGATGACAAGACCATTCCGCACGAGCTGGACCTGCTGCGCACCGCGGTGCACCTGGCCAAGGGATGCTACAAGGGGCAGGAAACCATCGCCCGCGTGCACAACCTGGGCCACCCGCCGCGGCGGCTGGTGTTCCTGCAGCTGGACGGTTCGCAGCACACGCTGCCCGCGGCCGGCAGCCCGGTCATGGCGGGGGAGCGCAAGGTGGGAACAGTGACGTCCGTGGCACAACACCACGAGATGGGTCCTGTGGCGCTGGCGGTCATAAAGCGTTCCGTGGCGCCGGATGAAATACTGACGGTCCTGGACGGCGATGAACCGTATCCGGCCGTCCAGGAGCTCATTGTCGCCCCGGACGCCGGCCAGGTTGTTGGGCGGCAGACCGGATTCCTGAGGGGGCCACGCTGATGACAGACCACACCGCACCGGAGGCCATGGAAGACAACGACGCAGCGGTGGCACTGGCGCACACGCTGTTCCAAGCCGCCCGCGACGGCAACGACGCCCTGCTCGGCGCCTACCTTGAAGCCGGCGCGCCGGCAACCATGACCAACGCCACAGGCGACTCCCTGCTGATGCTGGCCGCATACCACGGCCACGCCGATACGGTGGTGTTGCTCCTGCAGCACGGCGCCGACGCCAACACCGCCAACGACCGCGGCCAGACCCCGCTTGCCGGGGCGGCCTTCAAGGGTTACCCGGACGTGGCCCGGGTCCTGCTGGGCGCCGGAGCCGATCCGGATGCCGGAGCGCCGTCGGCACGGGCCGCGGCGCAAATGTTCGCCCGCGCGGAAATCCTGGATCTGCTGGGCTAGCGATTACACCGGGTCCGCCCGGCACCAACACGAAACTTTCAAAGGATGACCGAGTGGAAAACGTAGCGAAGCCCTGGCCGGCACTGTGGTCCCTGGTGATCGGGTTCTTCATGATCCTGATCGACACCACCATCGTGTCCGTGGCCAACCCCCGCATCATGGAAGGCCTGCACGCGGACATCAACTCGGTCATCTGGGTCACCAGCGCCTACCTGCTGGCCTATGCCGTCCCGTTGCTCATCACCGGCCGCCTCGGCGACAGGTTCGGGCCCAAGAAGCTGTACCTCTCCGGCCTGGTGGTCTTCACGCTCGCCTCGCTGTGGTGCGGCCTGTCCGGAGACGTCCGGGTCCTGATCGCGGCCCGCGTGCTCCAGGGGCTCGGCGCAGCCATGATGACTCCCCAGACCATGGCGGTCATCACGCGGATCTTCCCGCCGGACCGCCGCGGCTCCGCGATGGCAGTCTGGGGCGCAACCGCCGGCATGGCGACCCTCGTCGGTCCCATCCTTGGCGGCGTCCTGGTGGACGGGCTCGGCTGGGAATGGATCTTCTTCATCAACGTCCCGGTTGGCCTGGTCGGCTTCATCCTGGCGTGGCGCAACGTACCGGCACTGAGCACCCACCCGCACAAGTTCGATATCCCTGGCGTCCTGCTCAGCGCCGTCGGCCTCTTCCTGCTGGTTTTCGGCATCCAGGAAGGCGAGACCTACAACTGGGGCACCATCACCGGACCCATCAGCGTGTGGGGACTGATCATCGCCGGCATCGTGGTGCTGGCGGCCTTCGTGGCGTGGCAGCGCTTCAACAAGGGTGAGCCGCTGCTGCCCCTGGCGCTCTTCAAGGACCGGAACTTTTCGCTGGCCAACATCGGGATTACCACGGTGGGCTTCACCGTGACCGCCTTCAGCCTGCCGCTCATCTTTTACTACCAGCTGGTCCGGGGCCTGACTCCCACCCAGTCCGCCCTGATGATGGTGCCCATGGCCCTGATTTCCGGTGGACTCGCGCCCGTCGTAGGCAAGCTGGTGGACCGCGTCAACCCGAAATACATCACCGCGACCGGGCTCGTCCTGATGGCTGTGGCGCTGCTCTGGAACTCAGCCCTGATGCAGCCGGACACGCCCATCCTCCTGTTCCTGCTGCCCAGCGCCGTCCTGGGCTTCGCCAACGCAGGCATCTGGGCTCCGTTGAGCACCACCGCCACCAGGAACCTGCCACCACGGCAGGCCGGGGCAGGATCGGGTGTGTACAACACCACCCGCCAGATCGGCGCGGTCCTGGGCAGTGCCGCCATCGCGGTGCTCATCCAGTCGCGGCTCGCGGCCGAACTCCCCGCGCGGGGCCCCGGCGGATCCGCCGGCGAAGGCCTGGCGATGGGCGGCTCCTTGCCCGAATTCCTGCACGGCGGATTTTCGACGGCGATGGGCCAGTCCATCCTGCTTCCCGCCGGGGTGATCCTGGTGGGGGCGGCCGTTGCGTTGTTCTTCGCGAAGCCGCAGCCCGTCCAGGGGTGGGGAGCGCCCGCCCAAGGCCAGCCGTCAGCGAAGGTGGACGCTGGTCTGGATTCCGCCGGCTGAGAGGCCAAGCTTCCGGGCCAGCGCTAGGCAGCCCGTGTTGCTGACGTCCGCGCGCCACTGCAGCGTCAGTCCCGCTGCGAGTGCTTCGTGGGCCGCGATGGAGCCCGCCAGGGATCCGAGGCCGCGCCGGCGCCACTCGGGGTCAACCAGTACGCCCATGTTGGCCAGCAGGCCTTCCCACTCGCCGTAAGCCCCGCAAGCGAGGGGCACGCGCCGGCCGTCCTGCTC
Organism: Pseudarthrobacter sp. NPDC058196; assembly: GCF_042882685.1. NCBI lineage: Bacteria > Bacillati > Actinomycetota > Actinomycetes > Micrococcales > Micrococcaceae > Pseudarthrobacter > Pseudarthrobacter sp. NPDC058196. Next base: position 102,501 of record NZ_JBHVVN010000012.1, on the reverse strand, counting down.
GTGGACGATCGTGTACCGGTTTTCCAGGTCGGAGAGGCCAACTTCGTTGACGTCATCGGGCGGGCAGCGGCCCTCCAGTTCGATTGCCTCGGGGTTGCCGTGGGACACGGTGAGCTCGCCGGCGGGCTGTTGCAGGGGCAGGTCGTCCGCGAAGAACAGTGCCGCCGCGCCGAGGCCGTGACCACCCTGGTCCCGGGTGAGGGTCAGGAGGGTCACGTGCTGGGCCATTTCCTCGTCCGGGATGCCGGCGGCGGCGTCGATCACGCTCTGCGGCCCCACGAGCACTGAACTTCCGAAAAGCCGCACGAACTCAACGGTCCGGGCTGATTCGTCAGCCCGGACAATCCGTTCGGCCGTGGCAAGTGCGGTCCCGAAGGCGTCGTCGTCAAGGCCCAGCCGGCGCGCCCACGCCAACTGGATGATGGCAGCAGAGCCGGGATCGAGTGTCATGGTCCCAGCCTAGGGCGGCCCGGCGGCTTATCCGAACAGGACGGCTGCTTCGTCGTACCTGTTCTGCGGGACGGTCTTCAGCTGGCCCAGGGCTTCCTGGAAGGCGACGTGGTGGATGTCGGTTCCCTTCAACGCCACCATGGTGCCCCAGTACCCTTCCACCACGGAATCGATGGCGGCCATGCCCAGCCGGGTGGCCAGGACGCGGTCGAAGGCGGACGGTACGCCGCCGCGCTGGATGTGGCCCAGGATGGTTGCCCGGGTTTCGATTCCGGTCCGGGCTTCCAGCTCGGGTGCCAGCTGATCGGCGATGCCGCCCAGCCGGGGCCGGCCGAACGTGTCCAGGCCGCGCTCGGAGTGCGGGCTCTCCATGTGCTCGGGGACAAAGCCCTCAGCCACCACCACCAGGGGTGCGCGGCCGCGGGCGTGGGCTTCATTGACCCACTCGGTGATCTGCTCGATGCTGACTTTCTGCTCCGGGATGAGGATGGCGTGCGCACCCGCGGCCATGCCGGCGTGCAGGGCGATCCAGCCCACGTGCCGGCCCATGACTTCGGCGATCATGCAGCGGTGGTGGGACTCGCCGGTGGTGCGGAGCCGGTCGATCGCTTCGGTGGCGATCTGGACGGCGGTATCGAAGCCGAAGGTGTAGTCGGTGGCGTCGAGGTCGTTGTCCACGGTCTTGGGGACACCGACAATCTTCAGCCCGGCGTCGGTCAGGCGCTTGGCGGCGGCGAGCGTTCCCTCACCGCCGATGGCGATGATGGCGTCGATGCCCAGCCGGTCCATGTGGGCCTTGATGGCCTCGGGTCCGCCGCCGTTTTCGAACGGGTTGGTGCGGGAGGTGCCCAGGATGGTGCCCCCCTGTTTCGCGATGCCGCGGACCATGGTGCGGGGGATGTCGATGATGTCGCCCTCCACCACGCCGCGCCAGCCATCGAGGAATCCGACGAATTCGTGGCCATGGATGGCGATGCCCTTCAGCACGGCGCCGCGGATCACGGCGTTCAAGCCGGGGCAGTCGCCACCACTGGTAAGGATTCCAATTTTCATGTTCAGCTCAAATCCTGGGAGAAGGTTTACAGGCAGAGCGCCACGCTGAGCTCACCTAGAAGTGTAGTGGGGTGTGTGGGGTACGACACAAACCGGTTACATCCGGTGCGCGTTCCCTGGGGCGGCCGCGGACAGGAAAAAGCCCCCGCATCCGCGATTCGTTCGCGAGTGCGGGGGCCCGGTCCCAGTGGGGGAGGCGCCTTCCGTGGCTACATCCGTGGCCTGTTGATCGAGCGGCGCTCCAGGAAGGTTTGCAGCGGGATCTCGTCGCGCTGGTCCGGCAGCACCACCCAGGCCAGCAGGTAGAAGACGACGGCGGGTCCCGGCAGGAGGCAGAACAGCAGGAATGCGATACGGACGTAGGCCACGTCCACGTTCAGCTTGGCCGCGATGCCGCCCAGCACCCCGCCGAGCCAGCGCTGCGGGCCGCGTTTTAGGCCAAGGCCCCTGACAATGCCGAAGAACTTATCCATGGTTCAAGACTTCCTTTTCATTGGGTCGTTGTCACGTTTGCGGGCAGAGAGCAGGCCGCCGGCCACCAGGGCCACGCCCGCGCCGATCATGAGGCCGATCAGGACGTAGGTCCCGTTGAGGGTGACGATGCCAAGTTGCGCGACGATGATCAGCGCGGCCAAGGCCAGGACGATCAGGCCCCACACCACGGTTCCCACCCTGGCAGGTGCCGCTCCGGCTGGGTCCTGGCCCGCCGTCGTCGGAATGTTGCTGTCCATGTCAGTTGCCTTCCTGGATAGTGACGTTGCTGAAGGTTCCATCGATCCGCACCACCAGGCGGCTGCCGGGTTTTTCCGTGTTGTAGCTGCTCTCGCGGGTGGTGGTGCCGCCGCGCTGGCCCGTGGCCTCGTTCAGGTTCCCCATGGTCATGTCCGCTTTGATATCCACGGGCACGTTCTGCGGGATCACCACGGTTACGTTGCTGGCGGTGATATCGAGCGGAACCACGACGTCGGAGGTCAGCGGGGCGGAGGGGGAGAGGCCAGCGAGGTTCACGGTTCCCCGGCCGGCAGTGATGTCGATGCCGCCGCGCGCCTCCTCGATGCTGGCGGGGTTCCAGTCCACCTGCTGGAAACGCATCCGGCCGTCATTCGCCACGTTGTAGACGCCGCCGGTGACCAGGGCGATCACGGCGAACAGGCTCAGGATCCCCGAGGTCCGGCCGCGCAGTCCTGCCACCAGGATGCCCAGGCCAAGGACTGCCGCTGCGCTGGCCCAGACAATCGCGTTGCCGGAGCCGCCAAGGTCGATGACGTGCCCGGCGTCCAGTGCCTTCAGGCCTCCGCCCACCAGCAGGGCTGAGCCGGTGGCGATGGCTACGGCGGGCGCCCCCGGGCCGGCCGGCCGGGGCTTGGGTGGCCGCGGCGGAACCCACGGCGCCGGGTAGCCGCCCCCGCCAGGAATCCCGCCGCCGGACGCGCCAGTCCCGCCGGCCCCTCCGGACGCGCCAGGGCCATTCCCTGCGGGTCCGCCGGCGGTACCGCCGCCGTAGGCGGGCGCCGGAGGGAATCCCTGGGTGGGTCCGGACGTGGTGGCCGCGGAAAACGACGACGTGTGTTCGGAGCCCGGCCGTCCCGCCGTATACGGCACCCCCGGGGCCGCCGGCGCGGGGCCTGCCATGGTGGGACGGGCCTTGTTGCGCTGGGACAGGTGGTAGATCAGGAAGATCGCGCCGGCCACCCAGAATACGGTCCAGAGGAGCCCGCTCAAACCGTTGTGGCTCCACCCCCAGAACCCTCCGCCCAGGCCGGTAAGTCCCAGGACCGTGGCGATCAGTGCGCCCGTCATGCCGGTGGACCAGCGGCCCGTGCCGGCCTCCTGGACATGGATCCTGCCGTCCGGTTCCGGCAGGAAGGCCCAGGCAAGGCCGTAGAGCAATACGCCGATGCCTGCCAGAAGGGTCAGGACAATAAGGGCGCCGCGGATGATGATGGGGTCCACGCCAAGCCGGTGGGCTATGCCGCTGCAGACGCCGCCGATCCAGCGGTCGCTGCCCCGGGAGATGCCCTGGCTGCGGATCCAGCCGAAGAAGTCGTTTGACGGCGCAGGCGGGGTGGGGCCGGCATGGAAAGCGTAGCCCTGCGCGGGGTCGGCAGCGGGAGGAGCGGTGGGGGCGCCCTGCGAACCGCCCGGGCTGCCCGCCGCAGGGCCCGCCGCCGGGCCGGGAGGAACCGTGTCGGAGGCCGGCAGCGGCTCGGTTGGATGTTCGTCGTCGGGGGAAGGGGTCTGCGAGTTCATACCTCGATCCTCCCGTCCGGCCCGGCGCCGCTCTACTGGGGGAAACCCTGAACGGTCCCTGAGCGGCCCCCGGGAAAGCGCAGAACGCGGTCCGGGCAACCCTGATCCATGCTTGGATTGATCCATGACAACCCTCCCGGTGCGGCCGCCCCTGGCCCGGAGCAGTGACCGGGTCATCGCCGGCGTGTGCTCCGGCCTGGCCCTGCACCTCGGGTGGCCCGTGAAGACCGTCCGCTGGGGCATGGTCCTCGCGTCCTTCGCAGGCGGCGCCGGCCTGGTGTTTTACGCGTGGCTCTGGATCATGGTTCCCACCGCGGATGAGGCTGCCCGGCGCAATACCCGCCGCCCGGCGTCGCCCATTGCCCCGGCGGTGAGCCTGCCGCCCACCGCAACAACGGACGACGACGGGAATCCCGCGGGTGCCGCAAGCCCCGTCCCGGCGGGCACGGGCGCTCCGCCGGGCGCACCCTGGTTCCGTGTGCGCGGGATGCGCTATGGCAAGGAAATCCTGCTTGGCTGCGGGCTCCTGCTGGTCGCCGGAATCATGATCGCCCAGTTGATGGGCGTTGATGTGTCCCTGGGCACCCTGATCCCCGCAGCCGCGGTCTTGGGTGGCGCCTCGATCGCCTGGATGCAGCTGGACGAGACCCGCCGGGCGGGATTGGTTGACAAGACCAAGGCGGACCAGGCCGGCGGCTGGGGCCGGCTGGCAGCGGGGCTGGCGCTGGTGGTTGCCGGCGTCCTGGTGATGGTGTCCGGCTCGGGTTCCTGGGAACAGACGTGGCTCGCGCTGCTGGCTTCCGTCGCCGTCCTGGGGGGCGTGGTGCTGGTGCTGCTGCCGTGGGCGTTGAAGTTCTGGCGGGACCTCGAAGCCGAGCGTGCGGGCCGCATCCGGGAAACGGAACGCGCGGAGATCGCCGCCCACCTTCACGACTCCGTCCTGCAGACGCTCGCCTTGATCCAGCGGCGGGCGGGCAGCGAGCACGACGTCGTCCGCCTGGCCCGTGCGCAGGAGCGGGAATTGCGTGGCTGGCTCTTCCAGGACCACGGACGGGAAAGCGGCCAACTGTCGGACCGGGTCAAGGCCGCGGCCGCCGAGGTGGAGGACCTGCTCGGCCACGCCGTGGAGGTGGTCACAGTGGGCGACGCCGCCATGACGGAGGCCCATGAAGCCTTGGTCCAGGCCAGCCGTGAGGCGATGCTCAACGCGTCCCGGCACGGCGGCGGAACGGTCTCCGTGTACCTTGAGGCTTCGGACGCGCAGGCCGAGATCTTCATCAAGGACAGGGGTCCCGGTTTTGAGCTGGGGAACGTTCCTTCGGACAGGCTTGGCGTCCGGGAATCGATTATCGGCAGAATGAAGAGGCATGGCGGCTCAGCTGCCATCCTCAGCACGGAGGACGGCACCGAGGTTCGGTTGAGGCTGCCGGCGGCGGAGAACGCGGAAGGGAAACCATGAGCACTATCCAGGGAACAGGGGGCCCAGCCGCCCGGCCGGCCAAATCCGTCCGGGTGGTGATCGTGGACGACCACGCGATCTTCCGGTCCGGGCTCAAGGCGGACCTCGACGCCAGCATCCACGTGGTGGGGGAGGCCGCCACCGTGGAACAGGCCATCGCCGTGATCGCCGAACAGCGGCCCGACGTCGTGCTCCTGGACGTGCACCTTCCGGGTGGGCTGGGCGGCGGCGGCCGGGAAGTCATCGCCGGTTCCGCGCCGCTGCTCTCCGCCACCCGCTTCCTGGCCCTGAGCGTTTCCGACGCGGCGGAGGACGTGGTGGCGGTGATCCGCGCGGGCGCCAGGGGCTACGTCACCAAGACCATTTCCGGCGCTGAGATCACCGATGCCGTGTTCCGGGTGGCGGGCGGCGACGCCGTGTTCTCGCCGCGCCTGGCCGGGTTTGTCCTGGACGCGTTCGGAACCGCCCCCGCGGACATTGCCGACGACGAGCTGGACAAGCTGTCCGCACGCGAACTGGAGGTCATGCGGCTCATCGCCCGGGGTTACAGCTACAAGGAAGTGGCCAAGGAACTCTTCATCAGCATCAAGACGGTTGAAACCCATGTGTCCGCGGTGCTCCGGAAGCTGCAGCTTTCCAGCCGCCATGAGCTGACCAAGTGGGCTGCCGAGCGCCGCCTCCTCTAACCAACGCCCGCTCACCTTTGACGCCTTAAACGCCAACGCCCGCTCACCTTTGACGCCTTAAACGCCAACGCCCGCTCACCTTTGACGCCTTAAGCACCAACGCCCGCTCACCTTTGACGCCTTAAACGCCAACGCCCGCTCAATTCTCAAGGAAAGTGAGCGGGCGTTGGTGTTTAAGCTGCCGGACGTGAGCGGGCGTCTACTGGGCTTTGCCCAGGAAGTCCTGCAGGCGCTGGACACCGGTGGCGAGGTCGTCATCGCCCAGTGCGTAGGAGAGACGCACGAATCCGGACGGGCCGAACGCCTCGCCGGGGACCACGGCCACCTCGACCTCGTCCAGGATCAGTGCGGCCAGCTCGGCAGAGGTCTGCGGCGTGGCGGTGCCGGACGCGGTCGGGAATTCCTTGCCCAGCAGCCCCCGGACGTCCGCGTAGACGTAGAAGGCACCCTTCGGCGTCGGGCATTCCAAGCCGTCGATGGCGTTCAGGCCGGCAACGATGGCCTTGCGGCGGCGGTCGAAGGCCACCTTCATTTCATCGACCGCGGTCAGCGGGCCGGATACGGCGGCGAGGGCTGCGACCTGCATGATGTTGGACACGTTGGACGTGGCGTGCGACTGCAGGTTGGTGGCGGCCTTGATGACGTCGGCTGGGCCGATCATCCAGCCCACGCGCCAGCCGGTCATCGCGTACGTCTTGGCAACGCCGTTGAGGATGACCACCTTGTCGCCCAGTTCGGGGGCCGCGGTGGCGATGGAGGTGAAAGGGACGCCGTCGTAGGTGAGGTGCTCGTAGATCTCGTCCGTGACAACCCAGAGGCCCTTTGCTGCGGCCCACTTGCCGATCTCAGCCACCTGCTCAGGCGAGTAGACAGCGCCGGTGGGGTTCGAGGGCGAGACGAACAACAGGATCTTCGTCTTGTCAGTGACAGCCGCTTCCAACTGCTCGACGGTTACCAGGTAGTCCTGCTCCGGCCCGGCGAAAACTTCCACGGGCACGCCGCCAGCCAGGCGGATCGCCTCGGGGTAGGTGGTCCAGAAGGGGGTGGGCACGATCACTTCGTCGCCCGGATCCAGCAGGGTGGCGAAGGTGTTGTATACGGCCTGCTTGCCGCCGTTGGTGACCAGCACCTGCGAGGGGTCGACGTTGTAGCCCGAGTCCCGGAGGGTCTTTTCGGCAATGGCCTTCTTCAGCTCAGGCAGGCCGCCCGCGGGGGAATAGCGGTGGTACTTGGGCTGGCCGGCTGCTTCGATGGCGGCCTGCACAATGTAATCCGGGGTGGGGAAGTCGGGTTCGCCCGCGCCGAAGCCAATAACCGGCCGGCCTGCTGCCTTGAGCGCCTTCGCCTTGGCATCAACGGCAAGGGTTGCGGATTCGGCAATTGCGGATATGCGCTTGGAAACGCGGGCGGCAGACATGGCAGGTCCGTTCTTCGCTTGCAGCCGGAAGGCTGGAATGTGGGTTTCGACGAGTTCTACTCTAAGCTGTTCAGCGGACCCTCCGGGGAGCCGGTTTGGTTTTGTGACTGCTCGCTGCGGTACAAGTCGGACCGGCCGGCGGATGGGCCCGGTCGGTCCGGTTTTACCTACGCGAACTTCTTGCGTAGACTGGTTCACCGGTGTTGAAACACGGATGATGGCGTGCGCCCCAGTGCAAGCTGGTGCATGGGCCGTCAAAGAGTGGCATTCACTCCATAGGGTAGTGGCGCAATTGGTAGCGCAGCGGTCTCCAAAACCGCAGGTTGCAGGTTCGAGTCCTGTCTGCCCTGCGCAAGCTGTCTCCGGGCGAAAGCCCGGGACAGGCGCAGCAACCATGGTTCTGATCAGGGCCGGGTAATCCACCATTGCAAAGATGAGCGAGGACCAGGTGACCGAAACAGCTGCCAGCAGCTCCAAGGGCCGCCCAGCTAAGAAGGAAGCCAAGGCAAGCTTCTTCGCCCGCATTGCTCTCTTTGTCCGCCAGATCATTGGCGAACTCAAGAAGGTTGTGGCCCCCACCCGCAAGGAACTGATCAACTACACGCTCGTGGTGCTGGTGTTCGTGGCCATCATGATGGTCATCGTCAGCCTGCTGGACATTGGTTTCGGAACCGCTGTCAGCTGGATCTTCGGCGGTACCGGCTCGACGGACAGCTAAGGCTGGATGGTCCGCAGGCCGCGTGTTTCGTCCGGGAAACCGGATGGAAAGCGCCGGCGTGCGGAATTGAGCCATTTAAATAGGCATGTTAGGCAATGAGGAAGCAGGAGACCAAGTGTCTGAGCAGGAGCTCGAGGTAACCGAGTCTGGGCTGGAAGAGTCCCAGGACGTCGCGGCAGAAGCCGGTGAAGAGTCCGAGGTTGAGTCCTTCGCGCCCGAATCCGACGACGCCGGCTCCGATGCTGACGACGTCACCGGTGAAGAAGCCGACGCCGCAGAAGACGGCGGCGACGACGAGTCCGCTGACGCCCTCGCCGCCGCAGCGGCCGCCGCAGCCGCTGATCCCGCCGAGGAGTTCAAGGCCAAGCTGCGCCGCCAGGAGGGTGACTGGTACGTCATCCACTCCTACGCCGGTTACGAGAACCGCGTGAAGGCCAACCTGGAAACCCGCATCCAGACCCTGGACATGGAAGATTACATCTTCGAAATCCAGGTGCCCATGGAAGAAGTCGTGGAGATCAAGAACGCCCAGCGCAAGGTGATCAACCGCGTCCGCATCCCCGGCTACGTCCTGGTCCGCATGGACCTGACCGACGCCTCCTGGGGCGCCGTCCGCCACACCCCCGGCGTGACCGGCTTCGTGGGCAACGCCCACAACCCGGTCCCGCTGCGCCTGGACGAGGTCTTCTCCATGCTCGCCCCTGTCTTCGAAGAGGAGCAGGCCGAGAAGGGCAAGCCGGTCAACAAGCAGAACCAGGCTCCCGTGGCCGTCGACTTCGAGGTCGGCGAGTCCGTCATCGTCAAGGAAGGTCCGTTCGAGACCCTCCCCGCCACGATCTCCGAGATCAAGCCCGAGTCCCAGACCCTCGTGGTGCTGGTTTCCATCTTCGAGCGCGAAACGCCCGTCACCCTGGCGTTCAACCAGGTCACCAAGATCTGAGAATCCGAGAATTCGTTCCGGCACCGCCTGCTTAGCGGCACCGGAACGGCCGGCCGCCTTGCCATGGCGGCCAAAAACCTGAGGCACGCTCCTGTGCCCCAGGACGTTATTGAGAGAAGGACCCTACATTGGCTCCCAAGAAGAAGGTCACCGGCCTCATCAAGCTGCAGATCCAGGCAGGTGCCGCCAACCCGGCCCCGCCGATCGGTCCCGCGCTTGGCCAGCACGGTGTCAACATCATGGAATTCTGCAAGGCGTACAACGCTGCGACTGAAGCCCAGCGCGGAAACGTCATCCCCGTGGAAATCACGGTCTACGAGGACCGTTCCTTCACGTTCATCACCAAGACCCCGCCGGCTGCAGAGCTCATCAAGAAGGCTGCAGGCGTTGCCAAGGGTTCATCCACCCCGCACACCGTCAAGGTTGCCAAGCTGACCCAGGCCCAGGTCAACGAGATCGCCTCCACCAAGATGGAAGACCTCAACGCCACCAGCCTCGAAGGCGCAGCCAAGATCATCGCCGGCACCGCCCGCTCCATGGGTATCACCGTCGAGGGCTAGTTACCCCTACCGCTGTCCGGCGTCAAGGTAATTGACGACGACGGGCGGCACCGCCGGGACACCGGCACCAAACACATTGAAATGTCGGGCATCCGGGACGGATAACGAACCGGACCACCGACTGTGGCAGGGCCCAGCGCGGTCCGCAGACCACAACTGCACAAGGAGAAATAAGCAGCATGGCAAAGCGCAGCAAAGCATATGAGGCAGCAGCCGCCAAGATCGACGCGGAGAAGCACTACGCACCGTTCGAGGCAGTAACGCTGGCCAAGGACACCAACCCGTCCAAGTTCGACGCAACCATCGAGGTGGCTTTCCGCCTGGGCGTTGACCCCCGTAAGGCCGACCAGATGGTCCGCGGTACGGTCAACCTGCCCCACGGCACCGGTAAGACCGCCCGCGTCCTGGTTTTCGCCACGGGCGACAAGGCTGAGGCAGCAATTGCAGCCGGCGCCGACTTCGTTGGTTCCGACGACCTGATCGAAAAGATCGCCGCCGGCTGGACCGACTTCGACGCAGCCGTTGCCACCCCTGACCTCATGGGCAAGGTTGGCCGCCTCGGTAAGGTCCTCGGTCCGCGTAACCTGATGCCGAACCCGAAGACGGGCACCGTGACCCCCGATGTCACCAAGGCCGTCAACGACATCAAGGGTGGAAAGATCGACTTCCGCGTCGACAAGCACTCCAACCTGCACTTCATCATCGGCAAGGTGTCGTTCGACGCCATCAAGCTGGCCGAGAACTACGCGGCAGCCCTGGAAGAGGTCCTTCGCCTGAAGCCGTCCGCTGCCAAGGGCCGCTACATCCAGAAGGCCACGGTTGCCACCACGTTCGGTCCCGGCATCTCCGTCGACCCGAACGTCACCAAGGTGCTCACCGACGCGTAGTCCTTGAGTGAAGTTCCTGCCCCGGGCTGATCCGGAGCTTCAGGAGCCCGTCCCGACGCTTATGCGTTTGGACGGGCTCCTTTTTTGTCCCGGTGTTTTGCCTATGCTGGCTGCATGGATAATCCGGATCCCGCTGGGGTCCCACCTTTGCCGGCGCCCGGCGCGCTGGTGATTTCCGCCGTCGTGATCCCGCCCGCAGGAGGTGGCCAGGATGCCGCCGGTACGCTGGCGCACTTCCGGGAGTGCCAGGCCATGCGTGCGGCGGAGGACATGGCGGTGTGGGGAAACCTGGACCGCTGCCTGACGGACAGGGAAGCGCTGGAGTACTGGCGTGGCAGCCGATCCGAAGAACGGCAGCTCTTTCTGGCCCGGATTGGCAGCGAAGCGGTGGGACTCTGCTCGGTTACCTTGCCGCTGCGGGACAACACGGCCACGGCAGGCATAGATGTCCTGGTGGTTCCCCACCGGCGCCGCGGGGGGATCGGGCATGCCCTGCTGGGCCACGCCGAAGCTGTGGCCCGCACTCGCGGCCGGTCATCCCTCGGCGGCTTCCATGAAATACCCTTGGACGCCCCGGGAGGTGGCGCCCGCATGCTGGCCGCGAAGTCCGGGACCGGGCACTTGCCAATGGACCACCCCGCAAGCGCGTTTGCCATGTCCGCCGGCTACCGGCTGGAACAAGTGGAACGCTCCAGCCGGTTGGCGCTTCCCGCGCCCGGGGACCAGCTGGCCCGGCTGCAGGCGGAAGTGCTTGCGCACGCAGGGGGCTACGCCCTGACGGCCTGGGACGATCGTTGCCCGGAAGTGCTGGTCGCCGGCTATGCGCGGCTCAAGGTGCGGATGAGCACGGATGCCCCCACCGCGGGCATGGACTGGGAGCGCGAGGACTGGGACGCCGCCCGGGTCCGGGAGGACGAATCGGCCCTCGCCCGTGGCGGCGTCCAGTCTTCCGTCGTAGCCGCCGTGCACCGGCCCACGGGCGAGCTGGTGGCGTACACGGTCCTGACATGGCGCCCGGAGGTGCCGGAGTCGCTGATCCAGCAGGACACTCTGGTGGCGGCGGAGCATCGCGGCCACCGGCTGGGCATGTTGGTCAAGGTGGCCAACCTCCGCCGTGCGCAGGAAAAGTGGCCCCCGGCGCGCTCGGTCCTGACGTGGAATGCCAGCGAAAACCAGCATATGCTGGCGATTAATACCGCACTTGGATTCAAGCCTGCCGGCTATGAAGGTGAGTGGCAGAAACGGCTGGGATGATGCCCGAATGGCGATAGACGTAAAGATCGAACAGCTGTGGATTCCAGATTCCCTGGACACCCCGGACGCAGCCGACTTCCTTGCCGCCGTCGAGGTGGGGCGCAAAGTGCGGATGCAGACGTGGGGGAGTGACGATCTCGCCTACGGTCCGCTGGAAAAGCTGCTCGAGTTCGCTGATCCCTATGAGCGTCAGCTGATCCTCGTCGCCAAAGTGGACGGTGACATCGTGGGCACCGTGGACATCGCGCTGCCGCTGACGGACCACCTGGACCTCGCCGAACTCACCCTGGACATCCTGCCCGAGTTCCAGCGCCAGGGCGTGGGTCGGCGCCTGCTTGAAGCGGCCGAGCAGCTGGCCCGGGGAGAGGGACGCACCATGATCCTGGTGGACACCAACCACCCGGGCGCATCGCTCCACGAGTTCGGGCAGGCCCAGCTGGTCCCGGGCACGGGCCAGGGGTTCGTTCCTTTGGAAAGCCGGGAAGTGGAGTTCGCGCAGCGGACCGGATACACGCTCCAGCACATTGAGCAGTTCAGCTCCTGCCTGCTTCCCCTCGACACAAAACTGGTGGCAGACCTCCAGGCTGAGGCCGAGGAAGCCAATGGCGGCAGGTACCGGCTGCACCATTGGACGGACCGCTGCCCGGACCAGTGGCTGGAGGCCGTGGCCGTCCTGGAGAACCAGGCGGGTGCCGACGTCGACCCTTCCCTGGACGTGCCGGTTGAGCAGGACATGGTGTTCGACGGCGGGATCCTGCGTGAGGCTGAAGACGTCGCCATCGCGCAGGGAAGGCGGACGGTGGTCACCGCCGTCGAACACATCGCCACGGGATCGCTGGTGGGACTGACCACCATCACCGTGCTGGCCCACCGTGCCGACGTCGTTTTCCAAGACGACACCCTGGTCCTGCAGGAGCACCGCGGCAACAAGCTGGGCCTGCTGATCAAGGTGGCCAACATGGAACGGCTCAGCGAGCAGTTCCCGGATGCCCGCATCATCTACACCTGGAACGCCCCCGAGAACCGGTACCTCCTGACGGTCAACAAGCAGCTTGGGTTCCAGACGGCAGGGGTTACCGGTATCTGGCAAAAGGAACTTCCCACCCTGCGGACCAGCACCAGCTGACGCCCGATTTGGCGGTCCGGCGCCCCCTCGCGTAAGCTTGGATTACCAAAGACCGTCGGTTGTTGGAAATCCACTCTCCTGTACATGGCTCAACTCTGCAGTTGTGCGCCGGAGGCCACAGTAGGTTTCCGGACGAAGGACCCTCAACGCAGGGCGGCCGGCGCAGGTGAACGAAGCAAAGCTCCACGGCAAAGCCGTGTTGAGCCAAGCCCCGTGCATCTGCGCGGGGCGTTTTTAGTTTTAGCTCTCTTGAGCGGGGACCGTCGAATACCGGCACTATCCCCGGAAGGAGGGTTATGGCAACGCCTACCAAGGTTTCAGCAGTAGCTGAGATCACTAACGATTTCAAGGAATCGAACGCCGCTGTCCTGACCGAATACCGCGGGCTCACCGTTGCACAGCTCAAGCAGCTGCGTGTTTCTCTCGGCCAGGACACCAAGTTCGCGGTCGTCAAGAACACCCTGACCGCCATTGCAGCCAAGGAAGCCGGCGTCGAAGCATTCGACGGCCAGCTTGCCGGCCCCACTGCAATCGCGTTCATCAAGGGTGACGCAGTTGCCGCTGCCAAGAGCCTGACGGATTTTGCCAAGGCCAACAAGCAGCTGGTCATCAAGACCGGTTACTTCGAGGGCAAGGCACTGGACGCCACCGAGGTTGCAGCCCTGGCTGCCCTCGAGTCCCGTGAGCTGCAGCTCGCCAAGGTTGCAGGCGTCCTCAAGGCACCCGCCGCCGCAGCTGCACGCATCATCGACGCACTGCGCCTCAAGCTTGAAGAAGAGAACGGTGCACCGGCAGCTGCCGAAGCGCCTGCCGCTGAAGAAGCTCCCGCCGCTGAAGCCGAGGCACCCGCCGAAGCTGCCGCTGCCGAAGAGAACTAATTCTCTTTACCCCACCAGACTCCGGTGTCAGGCCCGGCTCCGCGCCGTTCGGACACCACAACAGGAAGGACGCCAACCATGGCGAAGCTCAGCAACGAAGAGCTCATTGAAGCTTTCAAGGAACTGACCATCATCGAGCTCTCCGAGTTCGTCAAGCTCTTCGAAGAGACCTTCGAAGTTACCGCTGCTGCGGTAGCAGTTGCCGGCCCCGCCGGTGCTGCTGCTGAAGAGGTTGAAGAGAAGACTGACTTCGACGTCATCCTCGAATCTGCCGGCGAGAAGAAGATTGCGGTCATCAAGGAAGTTCGCGCCATTACTTCCCTGGGCCTGAAGGAAGCCAAGGACCTGGTTGACAGCGCTCCCAAGGCTGTCCTCGAAGGTGCTACCAAGGAAGCTGCAGAGAAGGCCAAGGAGCAGCTCGAGGCTGCAGGCGCTTCCGTTACCCTCAAGTAACAACGCCTTTTCCTGCGGAAACCCCGTCCATTTCGGTGGGCGGGGTTTCCTGCTTTAAGCGGGGTGGGAGGCTCAGCCGGGATCCGAGATGTCCGCGACTACGGCACCCAGGGCGGCGGTCAGTGAGTCTGCGTCAACGAAAGCACTGTAGCCGTGGGCTCCGGCGCCCATGGAGATCCTGCGTCCGGTGATCGTGGCGTCGGCATAGACGGGCCAGGCCGTGGTACTGCCCAGCGGCGTGATGGTGCCCCGCTCGTATCCCGTCGCTTCCAGGGCAACGTCTGCCGGTGGCAGCGAGAGCTTATTGACGCCCAGCAGGGACCGAAGTTTGGGCCAGGAGATCTGCCGGTCGCCGGGAACCAGGGCGAACAGGAATGTCCCGTCCTTGTGCTTGACCACCAGTGACTTCACGATGTCGGCCGGCGTGATGCCCAGGATAGCGGCCGCTTCCGCCAGGCTGCGTGCCGGCGGGCGTTCCACGACGTCAACGATCAGGCCGCGCGCGGCGGCGTCGGCCAGGAAACGTTCCCGCCCGACGCCGTCCGTTCCGTTGGCGGTTGTGCCCGCCATTAGTCGCGGTAGAGCAGGAGAGCTTCGCCCTGCCCTCCTCCGCCACACAGGGCCACCGCGGCTTTGCCCGACCCGCGGCGCTTCAGCTCATGGGCGGCGTGGGCGGCCAGTCGGGCTCCCGAAGCCCCGATCGGATGCCCCAGGGCGATTGCCCCGCCGTGGATGTTGCACTTTTCCAGGGGGTAGTCCAGGTCCTTGAGCGACTGCACGGCGACGGAACCGAAGGCCTCGTTGATTTCGATGAAGTCCAGGTCCGCCGTGCCCCAGCCGGCTTTGCCGAGGGCATTCGTGATCGCGTGTGAAGGCTGTGAATGCAGGGTGTTGTCCGGTCCGGCAACCTGGCCCGGCTTCCCGACGAGAGCCAGGTATTCCAGGCCGTGTTCGTCGGCGTAGGCGCGGGAGGCGAGTACCAGGGCGGCGGCGCCGTCGGACAAGGGAGAGGAGTTGCCGGCGGTGATGGTACCGTCCGTAACGAATGCCGCACGCAGCCCTGCGAGCGACTCCACTGAGGTGTTGGGGCGCACGCCCTCGTCGCTGTCCACGACCAAGGGCTCACCCTTCCGCTGCTTCACGCTGACCGGCGCGATTTCGCCGTCGAAGGTTCCGTTCTTTGCCGCGAGGGCCGCGCGCTGGTGGGACTGTGCCGCCACGTTGTCCTGGGAGGTGCGGTCGATGCCCAGGGTGAGGTTGCGCGTCTCGGTGGACAACCCCATGGACTCGCCGTCGAAGGCGTCGGTCAGGCCGTCGTGGGCGGCTGCGTCCAATGCCTGGATGGAGCCGTAAGTCCATCCTTGCCGGGACCCTGGGAGCAGGTGCGGTGCCCGGCTCATTGATTCCTGGCCGCCGGCCACTACCACGGCCGCCTCGCCGGCCCGGATCATGCGGGCGGCGTCGATCACGGCGGTGAGCCCGGAGAGGCATACTTTATTGACCGTCACGGCGGGGACGTTCCAGCCGATCCCGGCGCCGATGGAGCTTTGCCGCGCGGGGTTCTGGCCTGCACCCGCCTGCAGTACCTGCCCCATGATCACGGCTTCCACATCGGCGGCGTCAATGCCGCTGGCCGCCAGGGCAGCCTTGATGGCGTGGGCGCCGAGGTCCACCGCCGTCAGGCTTGAGAGTTGGCCGTTAATGCGGCCCTGCGGGGTCCGCGCTGCTGCGAGGATGACAACGTCACTGTTGTCAGGAGAGTTGCCCATGGTCATCACTTTCAATCCGGTTCAGGTGTAAGCCACCAAGGCTATCGTGAGCCTGGTCACCCATATACTCAAACGCCGGAACACCTGTGTGCATTCCGGCGTCCGGTTGCTGCAGGATCCCGCCACCGGGGCGGGAGTCCGCGGGCGGGGCAGGGGAGTGGTCCCCATCCTGGCGGTGTGCGCGACGGCGGCGGCTTGCGTAGGGTGGTGGGCGAGGCTTTCCAGGGGGACACCGGGTCCGGGGCCGTGACGGACGGAGCTAGATCATGAAGACGACATTTGCCGCAGCAGCCATTGCCGCCGTTGCCGCGCTCACCGGCTGCTCGGTGTCCACGCCGGCGCCGGCGGAGTCAACGCAGCCGTCCGCTTCGCCCTCGGTCCGGTCCAGCGGCGGCAGCACGCCCCGTGCGTCATCAGCAGGCACCGGCACTCCGGGCGCGGGTGCCAAGGAAGCCTGTGAACTCTTCAACAAACTGTTCGCCGACTACGCTGCGGTTTCCCCCACTGATGCAAAAGGCTATGAGGACGTTTACCTGAAGGCCCAGGACGCCAAAGGAACCGTTGCCGGCGACCTCGAGGGGCTCTTTGCCTCGCTCAGCCTCCTGGCGATCGACCACTCGGCTGCCGCGGAGTCCGGCAGCACGCCTGCCCAGGAGTCCAAGGACGCTGTGCGGGACGCCGTCTTCGCCAACTCGGGTACCTGCACGGCGGAAGGCGTCACCCTGCGCTTGTAGGCAGCCGGTGCACAGCTCGAAAACAGGTGCTTGCAATCCGGCCGGATGTGGGGTAGACATGTAGGTTGTTTTGCCGTATCGTAGATATTTGCGTCTTCCCTGTTTACCTTCAGCCTTCATATAGCGGTGGGCTTTGCCTGGCAGCTGGCAATCAACGTGCCGTGACAACGTCACAGCATCGTCAGCGCGGGTCCCGGGTCATATAGCGGAACCGGATGGTAGCGCTGCGGAGTCACTTTCGCAGGGTGCACAGCGGGGGAGATCTGAAAACGCCTGAAGGTCTGTGGAAGGATCCCTCTTGGTCGCCTCGAGCACCTCTAATAACGAAACCGCTAACACCGCCGACAGCACTGATGGTGCCACTCGCCGGCTCTCATTCGCAAAGATTCACGAACCTCTTGACGTTCCGAATCTGCTTGCCCTGCAGACAGACAGCTTCGACTGGCTGGTCGGCAATGAGCGCTGGCAGGCACGCGTGGCAAAGGCTGTCGAAGAAAACGATCTCAGCGTCGCCACCACGTCCGGCCTGTCGGACATCTTCGAAGAGATCTCCCCGATCGAGGACTTCCAGGGCACCATGTCCTTGAGCTTCTCCGATCCGGAGTTCGCTGACCCTAAATACACCATGGCCGAGTGCAAGGACCGGGACGCAACGTACTCGGCACCGCTGTACGTCAAGGCCGAGTTCATGAACAACAACACGGGCGAAATCAAGCAGCAGACCGTGTTCATGGGCGATTTCCCGCTGATGACCGAAAAGGGCACCTTCGTGGTCAACGGCACCGAGCGTGTCGTCGTCTCCCAGCTGGTCCGTTCGCCGGGCGCCTACTTCGAGCGCGCCGCTGACAAGACCAGCGACAAGGACATCTTCACCGCCAAGATCATCCCGTCCCGCGGTGCGTGGTTCGAGCTCGAGATCGACAAGCGCGACCAGGTCGGTGTCCGCCTCGACCGCAAGCGCAAGCAGTCCGTCACCGTCCTGCTCAAGGCCCTCGGCTGGACCGAAGGCCAGATCCTCGAAGAGTTCGGCCAGTACGACTCCATGCGGGCAACCCTGGAGAAGGACGCCACCGAGACCCGCGAAGACGCCCTGCTGGACATCTACCGCAAGCTCCGTCCGGGCGAGCCGCCCACCGTCGAGGCCGCCCAGTCACTGCTGGACAACCTGTACTTCAACTCCAAGCGCTACGATCTGGCCAAGGTTGGCCGCTACAAGATCAACCGCAAGCTCGGCATTGACCGCTCCCTTGGAGACAAGGAAGCCTCGGTCCTGCACGTTGAAGACATCGTTGCCATGATCAAGTTCCTCGTCGCGCTGCACGCCGGCGAGAAGACCATCAAGGGCACCCGCGATGGCCAGGAAGTGGACCTGCGCGTCGAAATCGACGACATCGACCACTTCGGCAACCGCCGCATCCGCGCCGTCGGCGAGCTCATCGAGAACCAGGTCCGCACCGGCCTCTCCCGCATGGAGCGCGTCGTCCGCGAGCGTATGACCACCCAGGACGTTGAGGCCATCACGCCGCAGACCCTGATCAACATCCGGCCCGTGGTTGCAGCCATCAAGGAGTTCTTCGGAACGTCCCAGCTGTCCCAGTTCATGGACCAGAACAACCCGCTCTCGGGCCTGACCCACAAGCGCCGCCTGTCCGCGCTTGGCCCCGGTGGTCTGTCCCGTGACCGTGCCGGCATGGAAGTCCGTGACGTGCACCCGTCCCACTACGGACGTATGTGCCCCATCGAAACCCCTGAAGGCCCGAACATCGGCCTGATCGGTTCGCTGGCATCCTATGGCCGCATCAACCCGTTCGGTTTCATCGAAACCCCGTACCGGCTGGTCAAGGACGGCGTCGTGTCCGACGACGTCCAGTACCTGACTGCCGACGACGAGGCCGAGGTGCTGATCGCGCAGGCCAACGCCCCGCTGGACGAGAACAACAAGTTCGCCGAGGACACCGTCCTGGTCCGTGCCCGTGGTGGTGGAGGCGAGCCCGTCCTGGTTCCCGCCGCGGACGTCGAGTTCATGGATGTTTCCCCGCGCCAGATGGTGTCCGTGGCAACCGCCCTGATCCCGTTCCTGGAGCACGACGACGCCAACCGTGCACTCATGGGTGCCAACATGCAGCGCCAGGCCGTGCCGCTGGTCCGTTCCGAGGCCCCGTTCGTGGGTACCGGCATGGAACGCGCCGCCGCCGTCGACGCAGGTGACGTTGTCATCGCCAAGAAGGCCGGTGTGGTCACCGAGGTTTCCGCCGAGCTCGTCATCATGCTCAACGACGACGGCACCGAGACCAACTACCGCATCAACAAGTTCGCCCGCTCCAACCAGGGCAACTGCTACAACCACCGCGTCCTGGTGAACGAAGGCCAGCGCCTGGAAGTCGGCGGCATCATCGCCGACGGTCCGGCAACGGACCAGGGTGAACTCGCACTGGGCAAGAACCTGCTCGTGGCATTCATGTCATGGGAAGGCCACAACTTCGAGGACGCCATCATCCTCTCGCAGCGCATCGTTGCCGAGGACGTCCTCTCCTCCATCCACATCGAGGAGCACGAGATCGATGCCCGCGACACCAAGCTTGGTGCCGAGGAGATCACCCGTGACATCCCCAACGTGTCCGAGGAAGTCCTCGCCGGTTTGGACGAGCGCGGCATCATCCACATCGGTGCCGAGGTTGAAGCAGGCGACATCCTGGTCGGAAAGGTCACCCCGAAGGGTGAAACCGAGCTGACCCCGGAAGAGCGCCTGCTGCGCGCCATCTTCGGTGAGAAGTCCCGCGAAGTGCGCGACACCTCGCTGAAGGTGCCGCACGGCGAGTCCGGCACCGTCATCGGCGTCCGCGTCTTCGACCGCGACAACGACGACGAGCTGCCCCCGGGCGTGAACCAGCTGGTTCGTGTCTACGTGGCTGCCAAGCGCAAGATCACCGACGGCGACAAGCTCGCCGGCCGCCACGGCAACAAGGGTGTTATCTCCAAGATCCTCCCCGTCGAGGACATGCCCTTCCTTGCCGACGGCACCCCCGTTGACATCGTCCTGAACCCGCTGGGTGTTCCGGGCCGTATGAACGTGGGCCAGGTGCTCGAAACGCACCTCGGCTGGGTTGCCAAGACCGGTTGGAAGATCGAAGGCGAGCCCGAGTGGGTCAAGCAGCTGCCGAACCTGCCGCGCGAGAGTGGCCCCACCACTGTTGCCACGCCGGTATTCGACGGTGCCCGCGAAGAGGAAATCACGGGCCTGCTGGATTCCACCAACGTGACCCGCGACGGTGACCGCCTGATCAACTCCTCGGGCAAGACCCGCCTGTTTGACGGCCGCTCCGGCGAGCCGTTCCCGGATCCGATCTCGGTCGGCTACATGTACATCCTGAAGCTCCACCACCTGGTGGACGACAAGATCCACGCGCGCTCCACCGGCCCGTACTCCATGATCACGCAGCAGCCGCTGGGTGGTAAGGCACAGTTCGGCGGCCAGCGCTTCGGTGAAATGGAAGTGTGGGCGCTCGAAGCTTACGGCGCTGCCTACACGCTCCAGGAACTGCTCACGATCAAGTCGGACGATATCCACGGTCGTGTGAAGGTCTACGAAGCGATCGTCAAGGGCGAGAACATCCCCGAGCCGGGCGTTCCCGAATCCTTCAAGGTCTTGATCAAGGAAATGCAGTCGCTGTGCCTGAACGTGGAAGTGCTTTCCACGGACGGAACCACAATTGAAATGCGTGACTCTGATGACGCAGTCTTCACGGCTGCGGAAGAACTGGGCATCGATCTGTCTCGCGCAGAGCCCAGCTCCGTAGAAGAGGTTTAGCAGGCGGGCGTACGACGGCGGGTGCCCACCCGCCGTCGTACCCCACCTCCCTCCTCCCGCAACCAGGGCGCCCGGTGGTAGAGCCTGTCGAAACCCCGGCGCCGTCAAGACTTCAGAATTTAGAGAACAAGAGAGAACAGGGACCATATGTCCAGCGAATCCTCCTTCGGCCTCATGCAGATCGGCCTCGCCACCGCGGAAGACATCCGCGGCTGGTCGTACGGCGAGGTTAAGAAGCCGGAAACCATCAACTACCGCACGCTCAAGCCCGAGAAGGACGGCCTCTTCTGCGAGAAGATCTTCGGCCCGTCCCGGGACTGGGAGTGCTACTGCGGCAAGTACAAGCGCGTGCGCTTCAAGGGCATCATCTGTGAGCGCTGTGGCGTCGAAGTCACCCGCGCCAAGGTCCGCCGTGAGCGCATGGGCCACATCGAGCTGGCCGCTCCCGTCACGCACATCTGGTACTTCAAGGGTGTTCCGTCCCGCCTGGGCTACCTCCTTGACCTGGCTCCGAAGGACCTTGAAAAGGTCATCTACTTCGCTGCCTACATGATCACCAGCGTCGACGAGGCTGCGCGCCACGAGGAACTGCCCAACCTGCAGGTTGAGCACGACATCGAGAAGAAGCAGCTGATCGACAACCGCGACGCCGACATCGCCGCGATCGCCCGCGACCTCGAAGGCGAAATCGCACGCCTTGAGGGCGAAGGCGCCAAGGCAGCCGACAAGAAGAAGGCCCGCGACTCCGCCGACCGCCAGATGGCCAACGTGCGCAAGCGTGCCGACGCCGACATCGAGCGCCTCGAGCAGGTCTGGGACCGCTTCAAGAACCTGAAGGTCGCCGACCTCGAAGGTGACGAAGGCCTGTACCGTGAACTGCGCGACCGGTATGGCATGTACTTCGAAGGCTCCATGGGTGCCGAAGCCATCAAGAAGCGCCTTGAGAACTTCGACATGCAGGCCGAGTCCGACCTGCTGCGCGACATCATCGCCAACGGCAAGGGCCAGCGCAAGACCCGCGCCCTCAAGCGCCTGAAGGTGGTCAATGCGTTCCTGACCACCAACAACAGCCCGCTCGGCATGGTGCTGGACGCCGTCCCGGTGATCCCGCCGGAACTGCGCCCGATGGTCCAGCTGGACGGTGGCCGCTTCGCGACCTCCGACCTCAACGACCTCTACCGCCGCGTGATCAACCGGAACAACCGCCTCAAGCGCCTGCTTGACCTCGGGGCCCCGGAGATCATCGTCAACAACGAGAAGCGCATGCTTCAGGAAGCTGTTGACAGCCTCTTCGACAACGGCCGCCGCGGCCGTCCGGTCACAGGACCGGGCAACCGTCCGCTGAAGTCCCTGAGCGACATGCTCAAGGGCAAGCAGGGTCGTTTCCGCCAGAACCTCCTCGGCAAGCGCGTCGACTACTCCGGCCGTTCGGTCATCGTCGTCGGCCCGCAGCTGAAGCTGCACCAGTGCGGCCTGCCCAAGCAGATGGCCCTGGAGCTCTTCAAGCCGTTCGTGATGAAGCGCCTGGTTGACCTCAACCACGCCCAGAACATCAAGTCGGCCAAGCGGATGGTGGAGCGCTACCGCCCGCAGGTTTGGGATGTGCTCGAAGAGATCATCACCGAACACCCGGTGCTGCTCAACCGTGCACCTACCCTGCACCGCCTGGGTATCCAGGCGTTCGAGCCGCAGCTCGTTGAAGGCAAGGCAATCCAGCTGCACCCGCTGGTTTGTGGCGCGTTCAACGCCGACTTCGACGGCGACCAGATGGCAGTCCACCTGCCGCTGAGCCCCGAAGCGCAGGCTGAGGCCCGCATCCTGATGCTGTCTTCGAACAACATCCTGAAGCCCTCCGACGGACGCCCGGTCACCCTGCCCTCGCAGGATATGATCATCGGCCTCTACCACCTGACCACCAAGCGCAAGGGTTCAGCCGGTGAAGGCCGCATCTTCGGTTCGGTTTCGGAAGCCATCATGGCGTTCGACGCCCGCGAGCTGCACCTGAACTCGCAGGTCAAGATCCGGCTCGAAGGCTTTGTGCCCTACGCCGGCTGGGAAGCTCCGGAAGGTTGGGAGCAGGGTCAGCCCGCTCTCGTCCAGACCTCCCTGGGCCAGGTCCTCTTCAACGAGACCCTGCCCGAGGACTACCCCTGGGTTGAGGCGGTTGCCGACAAGGGCGAACTGTCCCGCATCGTCAACGACCTCGCCGAGCGCTACCCGAAGGTCGTCACCGCGGCAACGCTGGACAACCTGAAGGATGCCGGTTTCTACTGGGCCACCCGCTCAGGCGTCACGGTTGCCATCTCCGACATCGAGGTCCCGGCTGCCAAGCCGGCGATCCTTGCCGGTTACGAGGAACGGGCCGCAAAGATCCAGGGCCAGTACGACAAGGGCCTGATCGACGACGACGAGCGTCGCCAGGAACTGATCGAGATCTGGAACAAGGCCACCAACGACATCGCCTCGGTGATGCGTGAAAGCCTGTCCCCGATGAACACCATCAACCGCATGGTGTCCTCCGGTGCACGTGGTAACTGGATGCAGGTCCGCCAGATCGCGGGTATCCGTGGCCTGGTGGCCAACCCGAAGGGTGAGATCATCCCGCGCCCCATCAAGTCCTCCTACCGTGAGGGCCTGTCGGTGCTGGAATACTTCATCGCCACGCACGGTGCCCGTAAGGGCCTGGCCGATACCGCCCTGCGTACCGCCAACTCGGGTTACCTGACCCGTCGTCTGGTGGACGTCTCGCAGGACGTCATCGTCCGTGAAGAGGACTGCGGCACCGAGCGCGGCCTGGTCACGCCCATCGCCGTCGCCGATTCCAACGGCGAGCTCGTCCTGGACGAGAACGTGGAGAACAGCGCCTACGCCCGTACGCTGGCAGTCGACGTCGTGGACTCCAAGGGCAATGTCCTGGCAGCCGCCGGCACCGACTGCGGCGACGTCGTCATCGCTGAACTCTTCAAGGCAGGCATCACCGAGGTCAAGGTCCGGTCTGTACTCACTTGTGAGTCCAGCGTCGGCACCTGCGCCCTGTGCTACGGCCGTTCCCTGGCCACCGGCAAGACCGTGGACATCGGCGAGGCCGTGGGCATCATCGCCGCACAGTCCATCGGTGAGCCCGGTACCCAGCTGACCATGCGTACGTTCCACACCGGTGGTGCTGTTTCCGCCGGCGGTGGCGACGACATCACCCAGGGTCTGCCCCGTATCCAGGAGCTCTTCGAAGCCCGTACTCCGAAGGGTGTCGCGCCCATTGCTGAAGCAGCCGGCCGCATCACCATCGAAGAGTCCGAGCGCCAGATGCGCCTGGTCATCACTCCGGATGACGGAACGGAAGAGATCGCTTACCCGGTCCTGCGCCGTTCACGCCTGCTCATCGAAGACGGCGACCACGTCACCGTCGGCCAGAAGCTGATCAACGGTCCCGTTGACCCCAAGCAGGTCCTGCGCATCATGGGTCCGCGTGCCGCCCAGAAGTTCCTGGTGGACGAGGTCCAGGGCGTGTACCGCAGCCAGGGCATCGGTATCCACGACAAGCACGTCGAGGTTATCGTCCGCCAGATGCTGCGCCGCGTCACGGTCATCGAGTCCGGCGAATCGGACCTGCTGCCCGGCGAGCTCGCCGAGCGGAGCCGGTTCGAGGAGGCCAACCGCCGCGTTGTGTCCGAGGGCAAGACTCCGGCTTCCGGACGTCCCGAGCTCATGGGTATCACCAAGGCGTCGCTGGCCACCGAGTCCTGGCTCTCGGCCGCTTCCTTCCAGGAGACCACCCGCGTCCTGACGCAGGCGGCCATGGAAGGCAAGAGCGATCCGCTGCTTGGCCTGAAGGAGAACGTCATCATCGGTAAGCTGATCCCCGCCGGCACGGGCCTCCCGCGCTACACGGAGGTCACCGTCGAGCCCACTGAAGAAGCGAAGGCCAACCTGTTCACCGGCCCCAGCGCATTCAGCGATTTCTCGTACGACACCCTGGGCGGTGATGGAGCTCCCGAGTTCCACGCCATCCCGCTGGATGACTACGATCTCGGTAACGACTTCCGCTAACCGCCGAGGCCGGCTGAGCCGAAAGGGATGGTCCCGCACCGCACGGTGCGGGACCATCCCCGTTTAACCCGTCGATTAAGGCCTGGACACTGTCCGTGGTAGACTGGATACCAATTGTTATTGTGGCAGTGGATGAGTGCGCCGGTATCAGCTGAAAGGCTGAACCAGAGCGACGTTTCCGGTTTGCAGGGTTCTTGTGCAACGTATGCCACATTTTTGCATGCCTAGGGACTGATGGGATCGCAAGCTCCCTCCCGGTATGCGATCCGACTATTAAAGGCTTCGCCTTCGCCGCCATGGAGATCCTCTTCAGGGCCCGGGCGGCGGGGCAACGCAACAAGAGAGTGGCCGGAAACAGCCACTCCGGATAAAACGGAGAACACGAGAGTGCCTACGATTAACCAGCTGGTCCGCAAGGGCCGCACGCCTAAGGTCTCAAAGACCAAGGCTCCCGCGCTTAAGGGCAGCCCCATGCGCCGCGGTGTTTGCACCCGCGTTTACACCACCACCCCGAAGAAGCCGAACTCGGCCCTGCGTAAGGTGGCGCGTGTTCGCCTCAACGGCGGCGTGGAAGTTACCGCCTACATCCCCGGTGTTGGCCACAACCTGCAGGAGCACTCCATTGTGCTCGTCCGCGGTGGTCGTGTTAAGGACCTCCCCGGTGTCCGCTACAAGATCGTCCGTGGCGCCCTTGATACCCAGGGCGTGAAGAACCGTAAGCAGGCCCGCAGCCGCTACGGCGCAAAGATGGAGAAGAAGTAATATGCCTCGCAAGGGTCCGGCCCCCAAGCGGCCGCTCGTTTCGGATCCGGTTTACGGCTCCCCGCTGGTAACCCAGCTCATCAACAAGGTGCTTGTTGACGGCAAGAAGTCCACTGCAGAGCGCATCGTCTACGGTGCCCTCGAAGGCGCACGCGCCAAGTCCGGTGGCGACCCCGTCGCAGCGCTGAAGAAGGCCATGGACAACGTCAAGCCTTCGCTTGAGGTTCGCTCCCGCCGCGTCGGTGGCGCCACCTACCAGGTTCCGGTTGAGGTCAAGCCGGGCCGCTCCACCGCACTCGCCCTGCGCTGGCTGGTTGGGTACTCCAAGGCCCGCCGCGAAAAGACGATGACCGAGCGCCTCCAGAACGAAATCCTGGACGCGTCCAATGGTCTCGGTGCCGCTGTGAAGCGTCGCGAAGACACCCACAAGATGGCCGAGTCCAACAAGGCCTTCGCACACTACCGCTGGTAATACTCCCCGGGCGCCGCCGGCTCAACAGAGCCGGCGGCGAACGTGTAGTCCATCCCAAAAGGAGACCCCGTGGCACAGGACGTGCTTACCGACCTTAGTAAGGTCCGCAACATCGGCATCATGGCCCACATTGATGCCGGCAAGACCACCACAACCGAGCGCATCCTGTTCTACACGGGTGTGAACCACAAGATCGGCGAAACGCACGACGGCGCTTCGACCACTGACTGGATGGAACAGGAAAAGGAACGCGGCATCACCATCACGTCTGCCGCCGTGACCTGCTTCTGGGAGAACAACCAGATCAACATCATCGACACCCCCGGCCACGTGGACTTCACGGTTGAGGTTGAGCGTTCCCTGCGCGTCCTCGACGGTGCAGTTGCCGTTTTCGATGGCAAGGAAGGCGTTGAGCCGCAGTCGGAGACCGTTTGGCGCCAGGCTGACAAGTACAACGTTCCTCGTATCTGCTTCGTCAACAAGATGGACAAGCTCGGTGCTGACTTCTACTTCACCGTAGACACCATCATCAGCCGCCTCGGCGCCAAGCCGCTGGTCATGCAGCTGCCGATCGGTGCCGAGAACGACTTCATCGGCGTCGTCGATCTGCTTTACATGCGTGCCCTGGTTTGGCCGGGCGACGCCAAGGGCGACGTGACCATGGGTGCCAAGTACGAGATCCGCGAGATCCCGGCTGACCTCCAGGAAAAGGCTGAAGAGTACCGCGCGAACCTCGTTGAGACGGTCGCCGAGTCCTCCGAGGAACTCATGGAGAAGTACCTCGAGGGTGAAGAGATCTCGATTGACGAGCTCAAGGCCGGCATCCGCAAGATGACCATCAACTCCGAGCTGTACCCGATCTTCTGTGGCTCCGCCTTCAAGAACCGTGGCGTCCAGCCGATGCTCGATGCCGTGGTGGACTACCTGCCGAACCCGCTCGACGTCCCCCCGATGGTCGGTCACGATCCTCGCGACGAAGAGAAGGAACTGACCCGCAAGCCTTCCGCCGAAGAGCCCTTCTCGGCTCTGGCATTCAAGATTGCGGCCCACCCCTTCTTCGGCCAGCTCACCTTCATCCGCGTGTACTCCGGTCACGTGGAAGCAGGCGCCCAGGTGGTCAACTCCACCAAGGGCAAGAAGGAGCGCATCGGCAAGCTGTTCCAGATGCACGCCAACAAGGAAATGCCCGTCGAGGGCGCTACCGCCGGCCACATCTACGCAGCCATCGGTCTGAAGGACACCACCACGGGCGATACCCTGTGCGATGCCAACAACCAGATCGTGCTCGAGTCCATGAGCTTCCCGGAGCCCGTGATCTCGGTTGCCATCGAGCCGAACACCAAGGGTGACCAGGAGAAGCTCTCCACGGCTATCCAGAAGCTCTCCGCTGAGGACCCCACCTTCCAGGTGTCCCTCAACGAAGACACCGGCCAGACCATCATCGCCGGCATGGGCGAACTCCACCTGGACATCCTGGTGGACCGCATGCGCCGCGAATTCAAGGTCGAGGCCAACGTTGGCAAGCCGCAGGTTGCTTACCGCGAAACCATCAAGCGCGCCGTCGAACGCCACGACTACACGCACAAGAAGCAGACCGGTGGTTCGGGCCAGTTCGCAAAGATCCAGATCGCGATCGAGCCGCTGGACACCGCCGAAGGCGAGCTGTACGAGTTCGAGAACAAGGTCACCGGTGGCCGTGTTCCCCGCGAGTACATCCCGTCCGTTGACGCCGGCATCCAGGATGCGCTGAACGACGGCGTCCTGGCCGGCTACCCGGTGGTCGGCATCAAGGCAACGCTGATTGACGGCGCTTACCACGATGTTGACTCTTCGGAAATGGCGTTCAAGATCGCCGGCCGCATGGCTTTCAAGGAAGCTGCGCGTAAGGCGAACCCGGTTCTGCTTGAACCGCTGATGGATGTCGAGGTCCGCACCCCTGAGGAATACATGGGTGAAGTTATCGGTGACCTCAACTCCCGCCGTGGCCAGATGCAGTCCATGGAAGATGCACAGGGCGTCAAGGTCATCCGTGCGCACGTCCCGCTGTCCGGCATGTTCGGCTACATCGGTGACCTGCGCTCGAAGACCCAGGGCCGTGCTGTGTACTCCATGACGTTCAACAGCTACGCCGAGGTCCCGAAGGCAGTTGCCGACGAGATCATCCAGAAGACCCGCGGCGAATAGTCCCTCGGACTTTTCACCGCGAACAAACTCGGGTGCGCTTGCCGGTTACGGAAAGCACAGCCGGTGCAGGTGGCCGGGGCACGGTCGGATTCGTCCGGTCAAGCCGGTCTCCGGCCATCTGCACGAACAGGCTCTAGGGACTAGTATTAGTTCCTGAATCTGCAATTTCACCAATCCAAAGCCCCCCAAGTAGACTTACCTGAGTTTCTGCCGCGACAAGTGCGGCAGGAGGGTATGTCATTTGAAAACGTTCTAGGAGGAACCTGTGGCAAAGGCAAAGTTCGAGCGGACTAAGCCGCACGTCAACATCGGCACCATTGGTCACGTTGACCACGGTAAGACGACGCTGACGGCCGCCATTTCCAAGGTGCTGTACGACAAGTACCCGACTCTCAACGAGAAGCGTGACTTCGCGTCGATCGACTCTGCACCCGAAGAGCGTCAGCGCGGTATTACCATCAACATCTCCCACGTGGAGTACCAGACCGAGAAGCGTCACTACGCACACGTTGACGCCCCCGGCCACGCTGACTACATCAAGAACATGATCACCGGTGCTGCCCAGATGGACGGCGCAATCCTCGTGGTTGCTGCTACCGACGGCCCGATGGCTCAGACCCGCGAGCACGTTCTGCTGGCCCGCCAGGTTGGTGTTCCCTACCTGCTGGTCGCGCTGAACAAGGCAGACATGGTTGACGACGAAGAGCTCCTCGACCTCGTCGAAATGGAAGTTCGTGAGCTCCTGAGCTCGCAGGGCTTCGATGGCGACAACGCACCGGTTGTCCGCGTTTCCGGCCTGAAGGCCCTGGAAGGCGACCCCGAGTGGGTCAAGTCCGTTGAGGACCTGATGGCCGCAGTCGACGAGTCCGTTCCGGACCCCGTACGTGACCGCGACAAGCCGTTCCTGATGCCGATCGAAGATGTCTTCACCATCACCGGTCGTGGCACCGTTGTTACGGGCCGCGCCGAGCGTGGAACCCTCGCCATCAACTCCGAGGTCGAGATCGTCGGCATCCGCCCGGTCCAGAAGACCACGGTTACCGGTATCGAGATGTTCCACAAGCAGCTCGACGAAGCATGGGCCGGCGAGAACTGTGGCCTCCTGCTCCGCGGTCTGAAGCGCGACGATGTCGAGCGTGGCCAGGTTGTCGTCAAGCCGGGTTCCATCACCCCGCACACCGACTTCGAGGCAAACGTCTACATCCTCTCCAAGGACGAAGGCGGACGTCACAACCCGTTCTACTCCAACTACCGCCCGCAGTTCTACTTCCGCACCACGGACGTAACCGGCGTTATCACCCTGCCCGAGGGCACGGAAATGGTTATGCCCGGCGACAACACTGAGATGACCGTTGCGCTCATCCAGCCCATCGCAATGGAAGAGGGCCTCGGCTTCGCAATCCGTGAAGGCGGCCGCACCGTTGGTTCGGGACGTGTCACCAAGATCATCAAGTAGTTTCTGCTGATCTCGGATTACCGAATCATTGATTCGGTAATCCACAGAAAACCCCGCTGCCCAGTGCAGCGGGGTTTTCTTTTGCTACTGTTTATCCAGTCGTTGGATAAATCCGTGAATCAGTGTTGCCTGATGGAAGAAGGCCTGACATGAGGGACGAGTCGTATGCCGCAGGGTACCGCGCCGGACACCTGCAGGGTTGGCTGGACGCCATAGCGCAGGTAGAGCAGATGCGGCACCCGGCGGCCCCGGACCAACCCGCGCCGCAGGAAGTGCACCCGGCACAGGCCCTTATGGCAGGGGCCGCTCCTGCCCCTGCCCCAGCCACCGCAGCATTCTCCGCGCATACGCCCTCCGGGCAGGAAGCGCCGGCGCCCTCGGCGCGGACCGGCCCGCCCGACGCCGGCAGGTCCCGAGCCGTCGTTGACCCCGGACGGGCGGTGCAGCCACGGCTCTCCGCGCCAGTGCCGTCCGGTGCCCGGGGCGTGCCGCGAGCCGGCACGGCTGCTGAGCGCCAGGCGCGCAGGGAACGCCGGGACCGGCAGAACATCAACATCACGCTCTACGTCGCGAGCTTGCTCCTAGTGGCGGCCGCGGCTCTCTTCGTCGGCAGCGGTCTGCCCCCGATGCTGCGCTTTGTCGGCGTTGGGGCCGTCACCGCGATGTTCTACAGCCTGGGCTTCGGCCTGCATGCGAAGATCGCCCGGTTAAGGCCCGCCGCCGTCGCCTTTACGGGGACCGGCCTTGCGCTGGTGCCGGTTTCGGGCCTGGCACTGTACAACTTCGCCTGGCATAACGGGCCCGCCACCTGGTTGCTGACGTCCGTCGTGGGGACCGCCGCCTATGTGGCGGCCGCCATCAGGCTTGAGAGCAAAGTCCTGACATATCTCTCTTTGACGTTCGTGGTGTCGAGCGCCTGGTCGGGGGTTGCTGTCCTTGGGGGAGCACTCGTTTGGTATTTCGCGGCCCTGATCAGCGTGGCCCTGGCCTTCACGATGTTGTCGCTCGTGCGCCCGGCCTGGCTGCCGCCCCTCTTCGCCGGGCCGCTTACCGCGCTGCACCCCTATTTGGTGCCAGGTGTCGCCGCCGCAGCCACTTTGTCACCGCTCCTGCCGGCTGGCCCGGGGTTGACCAAAGCAGAGTATGCGCTTGTCCTCGGTGCCTGCGGGGCATACTTCGCCTTGTTTGCAGTGGCCACGGCCGTTCTACGGCTGGCATATTTCAGGGCCGCCGGGGTGGCACTTTCAATCGCGGCCGCCGTCGGGATCTGGCACCTGACGGGCCGCGGGACCGTCGCCCTGTTCACCCTTGGCGTTGTGGCCGGCGCCCAGTCCGTGGCCGTTGCGTTCATGGGTGCGCGCCTGGAAGCCTGGATCACGCGGGCACCAGGTGCGCCCGGCGCCCACCAAGGGGCGGCCGACGCCGGCCCGCATGCGGGTACGGCACGCTGGCGGCGTGACGCATTCGTCACGTTTGGCGTCCAGTTCGCAGCCACGGCCGGCTATGCGCTGGCGATCGTCGTCGCGGGCTTCTTCCCGCCGGCTCGGATATCTGCCGCCCCTGTGCCCTTGTGGCTTCCGGCCCTGCTCAGCCTTGCCGTGGGCTGCGCGCTGGCCGCCAGGCTTCGCGGCCGCGCGGAGATCGCGCCGGTCCCGGCACTGTTGCTGGCAGCCGTCCTCAGCCATCACATCGGTGAGGGCGTGTTTGCTGTGCTGATCGCCCTGGCTGCCGTTTTCTGGGCAGCCCGGGCCTACGCGGCGGACGGGGCGCTGCGCCACCGCATGGTGCTCAACGCACGCCTGGCCTGCACGGTGCTGGCTCCTGCCGTGACAGCAGCCGTGACCGAAGGCGCTGTGCAGGACCGGGCCGTGTGGTTCACGTTGCTGATCGTGGCTGCCGCACAGCAACTTCTCTCGGCGGCGATGCAGCGTTTTGGAATAAGAGCCCTGGCGCCCGGCATGAGCCTGGTCGGCTTCACGCTTCTCGGCCTCGGAAGCATCGCCAGCGTCTCGTCACTTGAGGGCCGCGGGTCACTGGCACTGACGTGGGCAGCGGTGCTGATCCAGCTCGCAGCTGTCCTTGTGGCCGGCTTGTTGCTGACCGGCAAACCTGCGGACTGGCGGAACTGGCGGCCCGGTGCCGGAGAGATCCTTGCGCCGGTGGTGTCCGCGATGCTTGCGGCGTTCGCCTTTGCCAGGCTTACGGAGGGCGCCGGCAACCTGGTGCTCTTGCTGCTGCTGGCGTACCTGGTGGCCTCTGCGCCCAGGCTCCCGGCGCTGGAGCACCGCTGGGCTTATTGGTGGGCAGCCCGGGCGGCAGGAACCGTACTGGTGTTGACGGCGTTCTCGCAGTTGCAGCACACCACCGGCAGCCTGGTTATCGGCGGGGAGGCGCTGCATCCAGCCACCGTCCTCGTCGCCGCCCTGTTCGCGCAGCTGGCCCTGCCCCTGGGCGGGAAAATCTTGCGGCGGGTCCCCGCGGGCGTAGTGGTCGACGCTGCTGTTGTCATCCTGCTGCAGCTTGCCGCCTGTGCCGTCCTGGCGCAGCAAGCCTTCGGGAGCTGGCAGCATCTTGCGGCCGTGTCCGGAGCTGCAGTTTCCGCCGCACTGGCGGCCTACGTCCTGCGGACTGAGCCGGTCACTGTGGTGTTTGCCCCTCTGTCCTTCCTGGCCCTCGCGGGCCTCTCCCTCGGAAATGTCCGGGTGGTTGAGGTTCTGCTGGGTGTCTTCGCAGTGTTTGCAGCCGTCATGGTGGCAGCAGTGCCCCGGCCTCGGAGCAAAGGGTGGTACTTCGTTGTTGCGCGCGTTCTCACTGCCGTCCTTGCCTTGGTGCTCAGCGACGACGTGACGGCGTCACCTGCCGCTGTCTCCGTAACGTTTGCGCTCGTCCTTGCTGCCCAGCATGTAATCCGCTGGATGATGCGTTTCCGGCTTGCTGCCGTGCCGTTCCAACAGGCCGCCGTGTGGATCACCCTCGCAGGCCAGGCCCTGCTGCCCCTGGTGTACGCCGTGCAGCACGGGGCTTTGTGGCCTGGCATAAACCTCAGTGGTCCGCTGCCGGGCGGCGGAACCGGGATGGACGGGGCGGGGCGTTGGGTATTGCTCCTTGAGTTGGGGCTCCTGGTGGTGTCGGCTGCCGTTGCCCGGAGGCTGTTCGTTGCCCGTGGTGCACTGTACTTCGGCGTTTACGGACTGCTCTTCGGCGTTTTGTCCCTCAGTCCGGTGGTTGCTTTCGGGGACCGGCCAGCCCTCAGCTTCACCGGGGCAGCCGTTGTGCTTCTGCTTCTGGGCCTTGCGGCAGCGGCGGCCGGTCCGGAGTGGCGGCGGATTGCCTCCACGGCGGGCCCGGAGCGCCGCCTGTGGCTCGCCGTTGCAGGAACATTCACGGCTGCGGCGTTGGCTTTGTCGCCACCGGCGGCCGACTGGGTTCCGGGCGCTGCCGTGCTGGCTGTTGCCGCGGTCCTGCTGACGGCTTCCCATGTGGAAACGATGCCGATCCTCTATCCGCCGGCTGCGGCCGCTGTCCTCGGCGGAGCCCTCATGCTGGCGACTGCGTGGCTGGGAGAATCCGGGAGCGAAGGCCCGGGGGAGTGGGCGCCTTACCTGCCGTGGCTGGCCGGCCCAGGCGTAGCGGCAGTGGGGCTCTATGCGGTGCGCCGGGCACGGTCCTCGGCGCTGGCGCAGGATCCGTTCCGGCGCTGGTCCCTGGCCGGCGGCGCCTTTTGCGGCCTTCTCCTGGCAGCGCTTGCCGGCCTGTACCGTGATGGCACCGCCTGGACCGGTGTGGGCGTCCTCGTTGCCGCCGCTGCTGTTGCTGTTGTCGAAGCGGCACCCCGCATGCGCAGGCCTGCAGCCGAACTGGCCGCCATCGTGATCGTGGCTGCTGTCCAGCGGGCGGCAATATTCGAGTCCAGCAAAGTCCGGGGACTCCCGCCGTGGCCCGCCGTTTCCCAGGTGGACCCCTTCTGGGTTGTGCAGTGGTACGTGCTGCTGGCTGCCGTACTGGCCGGCCTGCGATACCTGACGGGCAGTCCCACCATCGGCCGGCGCTACGCGTGTGCCGCCGCGGGGTTGCTCAGCCTGTCAGGGGCGGGCACAGTCTTCGGCGGCGACGCCTCGCGGCAGTTGTGGGTACTGGTGTGGCTGGCTGTGCTTATGGTTGCAGGGCTGGTCCTTGGTGACAGGCTCTTTGTCAGGTGGGGCGCGGCGGGGATTGCCGTCTGCGTCCTGTGGGCAATGCGGCAGTACACGTTTGCACTCCTGGCGGTGGTGGCCGTCGGCCTTATTGGTTTCGCGGTCTGGCGCCTCAGCCGGAGTACGGCCGGTGAGGACAAGGCCGGGAACGCGCCCTGATACTGTTTCAGCACTGAAAGGAGTCCATCATGGGGTGGCTTATTTTCCTGATCATCGCGGTTGCCGTCGTCGCCGGGGCGTTCTGGGCCAAGAAGTATTTCCGGCACGAGATCGACCGCGCCAAACGGATCAACAGGTCCAACAAGGACCAGTAACACAGTGCCGCGCCGGTTCGCTGGCATACCGTAGTACTACTTTTCGGTATACCTAAATGCGCGCTATCCTCGTCTTATTGATGCCCGCAACGACGAGGACACGTGATGGCTGCTCCAACACTGACGGCCGGCCCTGCCGCCCCCAAGGCCTGGTCCCGCCTCCTGCTGCTCGGACCTGCCTTCGTGGCGGCCATCGCCTATGTGGATCCGGGCAATGTCGCCGCAAACCTGACGGCCGGGGCCAACTTCGGGTACTTGCTCGTGTGGGTCCTCGTGGCCGCCAACGCCATGGCGGTGCTGGTCCAGTACCAGTCAGCAAAGCTTGGTCTAGCCACCGGCATGAGCCTGCCGGAAATCCTGGGCAAGCGGCTGGGTACCAGGCGCCGCCGCGCCTACTGGGCCCAGGCCGAGCTTGTGGCCGGGGCTACGGACATGGCCGAAGTGATCGGTGGCGCGGTGGCGCTGAACCTCCTTTTCGGAGTGCCCCTGCTGGCCGGTGGATTCATCATTGGCGTCGCCTCCATGCTGTTGCTGGCCCTCCAGTCACACCGCGGCCAGAAGTCCTTCGAGATCGCCATCCTGACGCTCCTGGGCGTGATAGCGGTGGGGTTCGTCTCAGGCCTGTTCGTCAGTCCACCTGACGCAGGGGGTGCGCTGGCCGGCCTCGTGCCGCGGTTCGAGGGGACAGATACGGTTCTGCTGGCCGCCAGCATGCTCGGGGCAACGGTCATGCCGCACGCGATTTACCTGCACTCGGCCCTGGCGCGGGACCGCCATGGCTTCTCGCCGGACCCCGGGGTGCGGTCCAGGCTCATCCGGGCCACGCGCGTTGACGTCGCCGGTGCCCTGCTCCTTGCCGGAATCGTTAATATCGCCATGCTGCTGCTGGCCGCCACCAGCCTCCGCGGCGTGGAGGGAACCGGGACCATTGCCGGGGCGCATGCCGCCGTGACGTCGGCACTCGGCCCGGTGATCGGCGTCGTCTTTGCCGTGGGCCTGCTGGCCTCCGGCCTGGCCTCCACCTCGGTGGGCTGCTATGCCGGGGCCACGATCATGGGCGGCCTGTTGAAGGTGAGGGTGCCCCTCCTGGTCCGGCGGATCATTACCCTGATCCCGGCGCTGGTGGTCCTGGGCGCGGGGATTGAGCCGACGCTCGCCCTCGTCTTGAGCCAGGTGCTCCTCAGTTTCGGGATTCCATTCGCGCTGATCCCCCTGATCCGGCTCACCGGCAGCCGTGAGGTGATGGGCATCCATGTGGACTCCAGGCCGCTGCGGATTGCCGGCTGGACCAGTGCCGCGCTGATCGTCGGACTGAACTGCGTCCTGATTGTCCTCACGGTGTCCGGACACGCCTGAGCCGGCGGCGGCAGCCCTGCGCTAGCTGTCCCGGCGGCCCCGGGCCCGGGAGAGAGCCTGGTACCAGTAGAAGGACCTTTTAGGGGTCCGTTCAAGGGTCTCAAAGTCCACATGCACCAGGCCGAAACGCTGCGAGTAGCCGGCAGCCCATTCGAAGTTGTCCATCAGCGTCCACACATAGTAGCCGCGCAAGTCCACGCCCTCGGCAATACCGCCGGGCGCCGTGGCCTCCAGTGCTGTTCCCAGGTGCGTTGCCAAATAGTCCACCCGGTCGGCGTCGTCCAATGTCTCGGATACGCGGTCGGGCTCGGGGAAGCTTGCCCCGCCCTCGGTGATGTACACCGGCGGCAGGGCATTACCGTAGCGGTCCCGCATTTCCTGCAGCAGGATACCCAGGTGGTGTGGTGCCACCGGCCAGCCGAAACCGGTGCTGCCGTATTCCGGGTACCCCACCTCGTGGAAGGGAAGCTTGGCCAGTTCCTGGTGCATGTCCGCCGGCAGGGGCGTGATTCCGGGCCCGAGCGCCACCTTGACCGGGAAGTAATAGTTGAGCCCATAGAAATCCAGCGGCTGGTGGATGGTTTTCAGGTCGGCGTCGGAGATCCTGCCGATGGAACGCAGCCACGGCCTGGCATACAACGGCAAGGACGGGTAGCGGCCCAGCAGGACGGGGTCGGCGTACAGCCGGTTCATCAGCAGGTCGTACAGGTGGGCAACCATCCGGTCGCCGATCTTCCGGGACGCGGGCCTCACCGGTGAGTGCAGGTTCGTCAAGCCGATGCCGCCGCCAACCCCGGCGGCCCGCAGGGCCTGGACTCCCATGCCGTGTGCCAGGAGCTGGTTGTGGATGGCGGGCAGGGCATCGAACATCAGGCGGCGTCCAGGTGCATGCACCCCCAAGGCATAGCCGTTCAGGGTCACCGAGACGGGCTCATTAAGGGTGACCCACTGCGGCACCCGGTCCCCGAACCGCTCGCCGGCCGCACTGGCGTACTCGGCAAAGCGATGCGCCGTGTCCCGGTTCAGCCAGCCGCCCCGATGCTCGAGCGGTAACGGGGTGTCCCAATGGTAAAGAGTGGCCATGGGGGAGATGCCGGCCGCGAGGAGTTCGTCGATCAGCCGGTCGTAGAAATCCAGCCCCTGGGCATTGAAGCTGCCCTGGCCGTCGGGCTGGATGCGGGGCCAGGAGAGCGAGAAACGGTAGGAGCCAACGCCAAGCTCCTTGAGCAGCGCCACATCTTCGGGCAACCTGTTGTAGTGGTCGCAGGCGACGGCGGGGGAGTGGCCGTCCAGGATTGCCCCCGGTTTTTCCGCGAAGGCGTCCCACCCGGAGGGACCCCGACCGTCCGCCTTGAGTGCGCCTTCGATCTGGAACGCCGCTGCCGCAACACCCAGGGTGAACGACGGCGGCACCCGCCCGGCCAGTTCGGTCACCGATTCCGTGCCTTCCATGGTCATGCCCCTATCATCCAGTGGCTTCCCCTCCACGGCAATGGCGGTTCACGCGCCTGAAAAGCGGCGATTCGCTTCTGGCGGGGTTTTCCGGCATACTAGATGAGTTGTTCAAGCGCTTCTTCGCGTCCCGATCCGGATAATGCCGGGTGCAGGGTCCAAGCTGAAGTCCAAACATAACCCACCCCCAAGGAACTGCGGATTCATATGCGCGCCCAGCGCGACACGCCCGACCGCGGGGGTCGGTTACGCCGGCAAGGTGAGGAACCCGGATTTATCCGGATTCAGTTTGTGCGGCGGATGGTGGTCACGACCTCAAATGCTTCGGCAGCCATACAACGAGTAAGTGAACAGGGCAGCCCTAAACCGGGGAAGCACAGACTGAAAGAGAGTCAGGCGACATGGCGGGACAAAAAATCCGCATCCGGCTGAAGTCATACGACCACGAGGTCATTGACGTTTCAGCACGGAAGATCGTTGAGACGGTCACGCGCGCAGGCGCAACGGTAGTTGGCCCCGTGCCGCTGCCGACGGAGAAGAACGTGTACTGCGTGATCCGCTCTCCGCACAAGTACAAGGACAGCCGCGAGCACTTTGAAATGCGCACGCACAAGCGTCTTATCGACATCATCGATCCCACGCCGAAGGCCGTCGACTCGCTCATGCGTCTCGACCTGCCGGCCGACGTGAACATCGAAATCAAGCTGTAGGGAGGTGCTGAGAGACTATGACCGCAACCCGTAACGTAAAGGGC
The DNA here is from genome assembly GCF_042882685.1 of Pseudarthrobacter sp. NPDC058196. Classification (NCBI taxonomy): domain Bacteria; kingdom Bacillati; phylum Actinomycetota; class Actinomycetes; order Micrococcales; family Micrococcaceae; genus Pseudarthrobacter; species Pseudarthrobacter sp. NPDC058196. The sequence goes on along the minus strand of NZ_JBHVVN010000012.1, from coordinate 65,069 downwards.
CTGCTGGGCACGAAGCTCGGCATGACCCAGGTCTGGGACGAGAACAACAAGCTCATCCCCGTCACTGTGGTCCAGGCAGATTCGAACGTCATCACCCAGCTGCGCAACGCTGAGGCCGATGGCTACGTCGCCGTTCAGATCGGCTACGGCCAGATCGATCCCCGCAAGGTCACCAAGCCGCTGGCTGGTCACTTTGAAAAGGCAGGCGTCACGCCTCGCCGCCACGTCGTCGAACTTCGTACCGCAGATGCTGCCGAGTACGAGCTGGGCCAGGAGATCTCCGTAGAGGTCTTCGAAGCCGGCCAGAAGATCGACGTCATCGGCACCACCAAGGGTAAGGGCTTCGCCGGTGTTATGAAGCGTCACGGCTTCCACGGCGTTGGAGCTTCCCACGGTGCCCACAAGAACCACCGTAAGCCCGGTTCAATCGGTGGCGCATCCACCCCGAGCCGCGTCTTCAAGGGCATGAAAATGGCCGGCCGCATGGGCGCCGTTCGTCACACCACGCTGAACCTCACCGTTCACGCGGTTGACGTCGAGAAGTCGCTGCTCCTGATCAAGGGTGCCGTTCCCGGTGCCCGCGGCCAGGTCGTCCTCGTACGCACCGCCGTGAAGGGAGCCTAGTTCAATGGCTAACACTGTCCAGGTTGACCTGCCTGCAGAGATCTTCGACGTTCAGACCAACGTGCCGCTGCTGCACCAGGTTGTCGTTGCCCAGCTCGCTGCTGCACGCCAGGGAACCCACAAGACCAAGACCCGCGCTGAAGTTTCCGGTGCAGGACGCAAGCCGTTCAAGCAGAAGGGCACCGGCCGCGCCCGTCAGGGTTCCATCCGTGCTCCTCACATGACCGGCGGTGGCGTTGTCCACGGTCCCACCCCGCGTGACTACAGCCAGCGGACCCCCAAGAAGATGATTGCTGCCGCACTGCGCGGCGCACTCTCCGACCGGGCCCGCAACGGACGCATCCACGTTGTCGCTGAACTGGTTGAAGGCTCCAAGCCTTCCGCCAAGACCGCACTGGCAACGCTCCGCGGTGTTTCCGACCGCAAGAACCTGCTGGTCGTCATCGAGCGCGATAACGATGTTGCCGCACTGTCCGTGCGCAACCTCGCCGGCGTTCACGTTCTGTACGCAGACCAGCTGAACACCTACGACGTTCTCGTCTCCGATGACGTTGTCTTCACCAAGGCAGCCTACGAAGCATTCGTAGCCGCCAAGGCAGCTAAGAACGAGGAGGATGCCAAGTGAGTGCAGCCACCATCAAGGATCCCCGCGACGTCGTGCTTGCACCCGTCGTGTCGGAAAAGAGCTACGGCCTGATCGACGAGGGCAAGTACACCTTCCTGGTGGACCCCCGTTCGAACAAGACCGAGATCAAGCTGGCCGTGGAGAAGATCTTCTCCGTCAAGGTCGAATCGATCAACACCATCAACCGTGCCGGTAAGCGCAAGCGCACCAAATTCGGATGGGGTACCCGCAAGAACACCAAGCGTGCGATTGTCACCCTCAAAGAAGGCACCATCGACATCTTCGGCGGTCCGCTCGCGTAGCGGAGACCACTTTAACGAGGAAATAAATTATGGGAATCCGTAAGTACAAGCCGACTACCCCGGGCCGTCGTGGCTCGAGCGTAGCGGACTTTATCGAAATCACGCGGTCGACGCCGGAAAAGTCGTTGGTACGTCCGCTGCCCAAGAAGGGCGGCCGTAACAACACCGGTAAGATCACCACCCGTCACAAAGGTGGTGGACACAAGCGCCAGTACCGTCTGATCGACTTCCGTCGCCACGACAAGGACGGCGTCAACGCCCGCGTTGCCGAAATCGAGTACGATCCGAACCGCACGGCTCGCATCGCCCTCCTGCACTACGTTGATGGCACCAAGCGTTACATCATCGCCCCCAACAAGCTCTCCCAGGGTGACGTTGTTGAGGCAGGTGCCGGTGCTGACATCAAGCCCGGTAACAACCTGCCGCTGCTCAACATCCCGGTGGGTACCGTCATCCACGCAGTTGAACTGCGTCCGGGCGGCGGCGCCAAGATGGGCCGCTCCGCCGGTGCGTCCATCCAGCTTGTTGCCAAGGAAGGCCGTTTCGCCCAGCTGCGCCTGCCTTCCGGTGAAATCCGCAACGTTGACGTGCGCTGCCGCGCAACCGTCGGCGAGGTCGGCAACGCCGAGCAGTCGAACATCAACTGGGGCAAGGCCGGCCGTATGCGGTGGAAGGGCGTCCGCCCGACCGTCCGTGGTGTCGCCATGAACCCGGTTGACCACCCGCACGGTGGTGGTGAGGGTAAGACGTCCGGTGGACGTAACCCCGTCAACCCGAACGGTAAGCGTGAAGGCCGCACCCGCCGCCCGAACAAAGAGAGCGACAAGCTTATTGTGCGTCGCCGTCGTACTGGCAAGAACAAGCGATAGGAGCCTGGACACATGCCACGCAGCCTGAAAAAAGGTCCTTTCGTTGACCAGCACCTCTTTGTAAAGGTCGCCAGGGAAAACGAAAAGGGCACCAAGAACGTCATCAAGACCTGGTCCCGCCGTTCGATGATCATCCCCGACATGCTCGGGCACACGATCGCCGTACACGACGGACGCAAGCACATCCCGGTGTTTGTCACTGAGTCGATGGTCGGGCACAAGCTCGGCGAATTCGCTCCCACGCGGACATTCCGCGGCCATGTCAAGGACGACCGTAAGGGCAAGCGCCGCTAGGCGCCTGCGTTTACGTCAAAGACGAGAGAAGGAAAGCAATGGAAGCCAAGGCAATTGCGCGCCACATCCGCGTAACGCCTATGAAGGCCCGGCGCGTCGTCAACCTTGTTCGTGGATTGCAAGCGAATGAGGCTCTGGCAATTCTGAAGTTTGCCCCCCAGGCAGCTTCGGAGCCGGTATTCAAGGTAGTTCAGTCGGCAATCTCCAACGCCCGGGTCCTCGCGGACCGCGACGGCGTGGCGTTTGACGAAGGTGACCTCATCATCAGCGAAGCGTTTGTTGATGAAGGCCCGACCATGAAGCGGTTCCAGCCGCGTGCCCAGGGTCGTGCATTTCAGATCAAGAAGCGCACCAGCCACATCACCGTGGTAGTCGCTACCCCGGAGAAAGAGGAGGCTCGCTAAGTGGGACAGAAAGTAAACCCGCACGGGTTCCGACTCGGCATCACCACCGATCACGTATCGCACTGGTTCGCTGACAGCACCAAGGCCGGCCAGCGGTACAAGGACTTCGTTCGCGAAGACATCCGCATCCGCCAGCTCATGTCCACGGGCATGGAGCGCGCCGGTATCGCCAAGGTTGAGATCGAGCGCACCCGTGATCGTGTCCGCGTGGACATCCACACGGCCCGTCCCGGCATCGTCATCGGCCGCCGTGGAGCAGAAGCAGACCGCATCCGCGGCGAGCTCGAAAAGCTCACCGGCAAGCAGGTCCAGCTGAACATCCTCGAGGTCAAGAACCCCGAGATGGAAGCCCAGCTTGTGGCCCAGGGCGTTGCAGAGCAGCTGACTTCCCGCGTGGCATTCCGCCGTGCGATGAAGAAGGCCATGCAGTCCGCACAGCGTGCAGGTGCCAAGGGCATCCGTATCGCCTGCTCGGGCCGCCTCGGTGGCGCTGAAATGTCCCGCTCGGAGTTCTACCGCGAAGGCCGTGTGCCCCTGCACACCCTCCGCGCGAACATCGACTACGGCTTCTACGAGGCCAAGACCACCTTCGGTCGCATCGGCGTGAAGGTCTGGATCTACAAGGGTGACGTCACTGCCAAGGAACTGGCCGCCCAGGCTGCCTCGGCACCGTCCCGCGGCAACCGTGGCGACCGTCCCGGCCGTCCGGGTGGCGCCGACCGCGGTGACCGCCGCCGTCGCAACGACCGCCCGGCCGCTGACGCAGCTCCTGCTGCCGAAGCTCCGGCAGCTGAAGCTGCACCTGCAGCAGCAGAAGGAGGACAGGCTTAAATGCTTATCCCACGTCGAGTCAAGCACCGTAAGCAGCACCACCCGGGTCGTTCCGGCGCTGCCACGGGCGGCACCGAGGTCTCGTTCGGTGAGTGGGGTATCCAGGCTCTGAGCCCGGCATACGTCACCAACCGTCAGATCGAATCTGCCCGTATCGCGATGACCCGCCACATCAAGCGTGGCGGTAAGGTCTGGATCAACATCTACCCGGACCGTCCCCTGACCAAGAAGCCTGCCGAAACCCGCATGGGTTCCGGTAAGGGTTCACCGGAATGGTGGGTCGCCAACGTCAAGCCGGGCCGGGTTCTGTTCGAACTCTCCGGTGTCAATGAAGAGGTAGCTCGCGAGGCCCTGCGCCTGGCAATCCACAAGCTGCCGTTGAAGGCACGCATTGTGCGTCGCGAAGGTGGTGAGTAGAAATGGCAGTAGGATCCAAGGATCTGGCTCCCGCACAGCTGGACGGTTTCGACAACGAGCGTCTCGTTGAAGAACTCCGGAAGGCCAAGGAAGAGCTGTTCAACCTGCGCTTCCAGTCCGCCACCGGACAGCTGGAGAACCACGGTCGCCTGCGCGCAGTAAAGAAGGACATTGCCCGCATCTACACCGTTCTCCGCGAACGCGAGCTGGGCATTCGTGCCGAGGTTGCCGCACCGGTTGTGGAAGCCAAGGAAGAAAAGAAGTCCAAGAAGGCTGCAACCAAGAAGGCCGACAAGGCTGAAACGGTTGAGACCGAGGAGGATGCCAAGTGAGTGAAAAGGACGAGAACGTGACGGAAACTGCTACCGCCGCCAAGGCTGGGGAGCGCGGTTACCGCAAGACGCGTCGCGGCTACGTGGTCTCCGACAAGATGGAGAAGACCATCGTTGTCGAGGTTGAGGACCGCGTAAAGCACGCCCTGTACGGCAAGGTTATCCGCCGTACCTCCAAGGTCAAGGCACACGACGAAGAGAACACCGCCGGCATCGGCGACCTCGTTGTCATCGCCGAGACCCGTCCACTGTCCGCCACCAAGAACTGGCGGCTCGTGGAAATCCTCGAGAAGGCCAAGTAGCACCTGCTGCTTCGCTGTTGCCCCTGCTCCCTTACGGGAGCGGGGGCTTCCTCGTTTAATGGACCCAGAGCGTCACGCCAGGCACTTTTTGGACGCAGCGGACGACGCCGGCGCCTGGCCCAGTGGGGGAGTGGCACCCTTGGTGGGCCGAAAGTCTGCCGTGCGTGACGCCGTCGTCCGTCTTGCGGCGCGGACGCGAGGGGTGATATGGGGACTGGCGGAAAACGTGCTAGGATATTGAGTTTGTATGGCGCCTTTTGTGCGCCGTCATCAACCTCGTAAACAAGCGTGCCACAGCATAGTGCCCCTGTGCGCCCGGGATCCGTCCCGGACCGGATGGGAGCAACTGCTTCTGGCACGGGCGTTTAGGCCTGGTCTGGCAAAATCCAGGCAGGTCAAGAGACACCCCGATCAACCGTTCCGCAAGGCTCATTCCGTAGCAAGACCACGGCCTGAGAACCGGCGCGACGCAAGGAGTAAATAGTGATTCAGCAGGAGTCGCGACTGAAGGTCGCCGACAACACGGGTGCTAAGGAAATCCTTACCATTCGCGTTCTCGGTGGATCCGGCCGTCGCTACGCAGGCATCGGCGACGTCATCGTCGCCACCGTCAAGGATGCAATCCCGGGCGGCAACGTAAAGAAGGGCGATGTGGTCAAGGCCGTCATCGTCCGTACCAAGAAGGAACGCCGCCGTGCGGATGGTTCCTACATCAAGTTTGACGAGAACGCAGCTGTGATCCTGAAGAACGACGGTGACCCCCGGGGTACCCGTATCTTCGGACCGGTTGGTCGTGAACTGCGTGACAAGAAGTTCATGAAGATCGTTTCTCTGGCTCCGGAGGTGCTCTAGTCCATGGCTGCAAAGATCAAGAAGGGTGACCTGGTTCAGGTCATCACTGGCGCCAAGGCTGAGCGCGGCGGCGACCGTGGCAAGCAGGGCAAGGTTCTGCGCGTTTTCACCGACACCAACCGCGTGCTGGTTGAGGGCGTTAACCGCGTCACCAAGCACACTCGGGTTGGACAGTCGCAGCGCGGCACCAAGACCGGCGGCATCGAGGTTGTAGAGGCCCCGATTCACGTTTCCAACGTGGCCCTGGTTGACCCGTCGACCAAGAAGCCGACCCGCGTGGGCTTCCGCCTCGACACTGTGGAGAAGAACGGCGTCAAGAAGACCGTCCGCATCCGCGTGTCCAAGAGCACCGGGAAGGACATCTAATGACCGAGACTATCGAGACCCCGGCAACGAAGATCGTTCCTCGTCTGAAGACCAAGTACGCCGAATCCATCAAGGCTGCGCTGCAGGATGAATTCAAGTACTCGAACGTGAACCAGGTACCCCGTCTGGTGAAGGTTGTTGTGAACATGGGTGTTGGAGATGCCGCCAAGGACTCCAAGCTGATCGACGGCGCTGTCCGCGACCTCACCCAGATCACCGGCCAGAAGCCGCAGGTTACCAAGGCCCGCAAGTCGATCGCACAGTTCAAGCTGCGCGAAGGCATGCCCATCGGTGCGCACGCAACCCTGCGTGGCGACCGCATGTGGGAATTCGTGGACCGCCTGGTCAGCCTGGCCCTGCCCCGTATCCGCGACTTCCGCGGCCTCAGTGGCAAGCAGTTCGATGGCAATGGCAACTACACCTTCGGTCTGACCGAGCAGGTTATGTTCCACGAAATCGACCAGGACAAGATCGACCGCGTCCGCGGTATGGACATCACGGTTGTCACCACTGCGAAGACCGACGACGAAGGCCGTGCGCTGCTCAAGGCGCTTGGTTTCCCGTTCAAAACCGAAGCTTAATTAACTACGTAAAAGGTCCGGCTGCTCCGCTCCCCAGGGGACGGAACGGCGGAAACCGTTATGAGGAAGGGCATGAGCCCACATGACAATGACAGATCCTGTCGCAGATATGCTTACGCGCCTGCGTAACGCAAACTCGGCGTACCACGACTCCGTGACTATGCCGTACAGCAAGCTCAAGGCACGCGTTGCCGACATCCTCAAGGCCGAAGGTTTCATCGCCGGCTGGAAGGAAGAGGACGCAGAGGTTGGCAAGAAGCTGACCCTCGAACTCAAGTTCGGTCCGAACCGCGAGCGTTCCATCGCCGGTGTACGCCGGATCTCCAAGCCGGGTCTCCGCGTTTACGCGAAGTCCACCAACCTCCCGCACGTGCTCGGTGGCCTGGGTATCGCAATCCTGTCCACCTCTTCCGGCCTCCTGACTGATAAGCAGGCCGGCAAGAAGGGCGTGGGCGGCGAAGTCCTCGCGTACGTCTGGTAACGGGAAAGGAAGAGAATAATGTCACGTATTGGACGTCTCCCCATCACCGTTCCTGCCGGCGTTGAGGTCAAGGTTGACGGCTCTGTCGTCAGCGTCAAGGGTTCCAAGGGGGAGCTTAGCCACACTGTGGCCAGCCCCATCGAGGTTGCCCTGGACGAGAACACCCTGACCGTTACCCGCCCGAACGATGAGCGCGCCTCCCGTTCACTCCACGGCCTGACCCGCACCCTGATCGCCAACATGATCCAGGGCGTCACCGCAGGCTACGAGAAGAAGCTTGAAATCGTCGGTACCGGTTACCGCGTTCAGGCCAAGGGATCTGACCTTGAGTTCGCTCTCGGCTACAGCCACCCGGTCAGCGTTTCCGCTCCGGCCGGCATCACCTTTGCAGTAGAGGGTCCGACCAAGCTCTCTGTCTCAGGCATCAACAAGCAGCAGGTCGGCGAAGTTGCTGCCAACATTCGCAAGCTGCGCAAGCCTGACCCCTACAAGGGCAAGGGCATCCGTTACGCCGGCGAAGTCATCCGCCGCAAGGTCGGAAAGGCTGGTAAGTAACCATGGCCATCGCCATTAACAAGAAGCGTACGAACAAGAGCAAGGCAGCTGCACGCAGCCGCCGCCAGCTTCGTATCCGCAAGCGCATTGCCGGTACGGCTGCCCGCCCCCGTTTGGTGGTCAACCGGTCCGCACGCCACGTATTTGTCCAGGTTGTCGACGACAGCATTGGCCAGACCGTAGCAAGCGCGTCCACTCTGGAAGCTGACCTTCGTGCATTCGACGGTGACAAGACTGCCAAGGCCAAGCGCGTCGGCGAGCTCGTTGCCGAACGTGCCAAGGCTGCCGGCGTCGAGGCTGTCGTATTCGACCGTGGTGGTAACAAGTACCACGGCCGGATCGCCGCCGTCGCCGACGGTGCACGCGAAGGTGGGCTGTCACTGTGACCGAAGCAAACAAGGAAAAGGACACTGTGTCTGCAGATCAGAAGGCCCCCGAAGCCGCAGCTGCTGAGACCACTGCCCCCGCTGCCGACGACCGCCGTGGTGGCGCCCGTCGCGGCGAGCGTGGAGACCGTGGCCAGGGCCGCGGCGACCGCGGTGGCCGTGGCGGCCGCGACGGTGGCCGTGAAGCCGAAAAGAACCAGTTCGTAGAGCGCGTTGTCACCATCAACCGCGTTTCCAAGGTCGTCAAGGGTGGTCGTCGCTTCAGCTTCACCGCTCTGGTGGTCGTCGGTGACGGTAACGGCATGGTCGGCGTCGGCTACGGCAAGGCCAAGGAAGTTCCCGCTGCTATCGCCAAGGGCGTTGAAGAGGCCAAGAAGTCCTTCTTCCGCGTTCCCCGCGTTGGCAGCACCATTCCGCACCGCGTTCAGGGTGAAGCCGCTGCCGGCGTCGTAATGCTGCGTCCGGCCTCCGCCGGTACCGGTGTTATCGCCGGTGGTCCGGTCCGTGCAGTACTGGAGTGCGTGGGTATCCACGACATCCTCTCCAAGTCGCTCGGTTCCTCCAACGCCATCAACATCGTTCACGCGACCGTTGATGCCCTGAAGCGCCTCGAAGAGCCGGCATCCGTGGCAGCACGCCGCGGCCTGCCGCTGGACGAGGTTGCCCCGCAGGCACTGGTGAAGGCCCTTCTCGCACCGAAGGCAGGTGCCTAGTCATGGCTAAGAACCTGGTCCCCTCCGACGCTCAGTTGGAGATCACTCAGATCAAGTCCGCCATTGGCGGCAAGCAGAACCAGCGCGACACCTTGCGGTCCCTCGGCCTGAAGCGGATCGGACACACCGTTGTCCGCACCGCCGACGCCGTGACCGTCGGGATGATCAACACGGTTCCGCACCTGGTAAAGGTAGAGGAGGCGAAGTAAATGGCAGAGAACACTGCTGATAAGGCACAGGCTGCTGAGAAGCAGAACGCCCTGAAGGTTCACCACCTGCGTCCCGCTCCGGGTGCCAAGACCGCCAAGACCCGTGTTGGTCGTGGTGAGGCATCCAAGGGTAAGACCGCCGGCCGCGGTACCAAGGGTACGGCTGCCCGCTACCAGGTGAAGGCTGGCTTTGCCGGCGGCCAGCTGCCGCTGCACATGCGCCTGCCGAAGCTGCGCGGATTCAAGAACCCGTTCCGGGTTGAGTTCCAGGTTGTAAACCTGGACAAGCTCAACGAGCTGTTCCCGGAAGGTGGCGCAGTCACCGTGGAGAACCTGGTCGAAAAGGGCGCCGTTCGCAAGAACCAGCCCGTCAAGGTGCTGGGCACCGGCGACATCACCGTCAAGGTTGACGTCACCGCCCACGCATTCTCGGCCAGCGCCGCAGAAAAGATTGCCGCAGCAGGCGGAAGTACCACCGCCCTCTAAAGGGACGGCGCCAGCTGTTGAACTCCCGGTATCCGCGGGCTTTGGCCCCGGATACCGGGAGTTTTCCATATCCGCCGGGCGAATTTTTCCTGCCTTCCGGCGCACCCTGGCTGGTATGGATTGTTCGCATGGCGCATCCAACCGTTAGACTCGGATGTCGGGATTTATCAAGTTCCGCAACCCCACTCTTATTGACACCACAGGAGGACGCTTGCTTAGCGCATTTGGCCGGGCCTTTCGCACGCCTGATCTGCGACGCAAGTTGTTGTTCACGCTGGCAATCATCACCATCTTCCGCTTGGGTGCTTTCATTCCCTCGCCAGGTGTGAACTACCAGAATGTCCAGCAATGCTTGCATAACGGTCAGACTGCCGGCGGGCTTTACCAGCTCGTCAACCTCTTCAGCGGCGGCGCGTTGCTCCAGGTGTCCATCTTCGCCCTGGGCATCATGCCGTACATCACGGCCAGCATCATCGTCCAGCTGCTCCGGGTGGTCATTCCCCGGTTCCAGCAGCTCTACGACGAGGGCGCGTCGGGCCAGTCCAAACTGACCCAGTACACCCGCTACCTCACCATTGCCCTGGGCCTGCTCAACGCCACCACCCTGGTGTCCCTGGCCCGTTCCGGCCAGCTGCTGCCCGGCTGCCAGCTCCCGGTGATCCCGGACACGAGCATCATCACCACCATCCTGATCATCATTACCCTCACGGCCGGCACCGGCCTGATCATGTGGATGGGCGAGCTCGTCACCGAAAAGGGTGTGGGTAACGGCATGTCGCTGCTGATCTTCACCTCCATCGCGGCGCAGTTCCCCACCTCGCTCGGCGCGATCTGGACTTCCCAGGGGCCGGGGACCTTCTTCCTCGTCCTGGTGGTGGGCCTCCTCACGGTCGCCCTGGTGGTCTTCGTGGAACAGTCCCAGCGGCGCGTCCCGGTCCAGTACGCCAAGCGGATGATCGGCCGGCGGACCGTGGGCGGCACCAGCACCTACATCCCCATCAAAGTGAACATGGCCGGCGTTATTCCGGTGATCTTCGCTTCCTCCATGCTTTATATTCCCGGGCTGATTGCACAGTTCAACCAGCCCAAGAACGGCGAGCAGCTCCAGCCGTGGGTTGAATGGATCAACAACAACCTGACCCGCGGTGACCACCCGATCTACATGGTGGTTTATTTCCTGCTGATCGTGTTCTTCACCTACTTCTACGTCGCGATTACCTTCAACCCTGAAGAAGTCTCGGACAACATGAAGAAGTACGGCGGCTTCATTCCAGGTATCCGCGCCGGCCGGCCGACCGCGGATTACCTGCAGTACGTGCTGTCGCGGATCACCCTGCCCGGCGCCCTCTACCTGGGCTTTGTGGCACTGATTCCGCTGGTGGCACTGGTGCTGATCAACGCAAACCAGAACTTCCCGTTCGGTGGCACCTCGATCCTGATCATGGTGGGCGTTGGCCTGGAGACCGTCAAGCAAATTGATGCGCAGCTACAACAACGTCACTACGAAGGGCTTTTGCGATGACGAGAATGCTGATTATTGGACCTCCCGGTTCCGGAAAAGGAACGCAGGCGGAGCGGATTTCAGAACGCCTCGGCGTTGTGGCCATCTCCACCGGCGACATCTTCCGGGCCAACGTGAAGGGCGAAACCCCGCTCGGCATCGAGGCCAAGAAGTACATGGACAACGGTGACTTCGTCCCGGACAGCGTGACCAACAAGATGGTCCGCGACCGCCTGGGCGAATCCGACGTCGAAAACGGCTTCCTGCTGGACGGCTACCCGCGCACCACCGCGCAGGTGGATTACCTGGACGAGATCCTCGCCGACGGCGACGAGAAGCTCGACGTGGTGCTGCAGCTGACGGCCGACGATGAGGAACTGGTACACCGCCTCCTGGGCCGGGCCAAGGAAACGGGCCGGAGCGACGACAACGAGGCCGTCATCCGCCACCGCCTTGACCTCTACCACGAGCAGACGGAGGCCGTGGTGGCAAAATACGCCGACCGCGGCATCCTGACCCAGGTGGACGGGATCGGTCCCATCGACGAAGTAACCAACCGCGTGATGCAGGCCATCAAGGCCGCACAGGCAGCCTGACCCAAGGCGCCACGGTTATCGAGGCTCCTCCCGGAATCCGGGAGGAGCCTCAGCCATTTGAAAGGACACACCATGGCCTTCGGCCAACCCCGCATCGAATTCAAGAACAACGCCCAGATGCGCACCATGCATGAAGCCGGTCTGGTCCTCAGCCGTGCGCTGGACGCCGCCGTCGCCGCCGCGGTGCCGGGGGTCACCACCAAGCACTTGGACGATGTCTTTGCGGCAGTGCTCAACGAAGCAGGGGCTAAGTCCAACTTCCTGGGCTACCACGGCTTTCCGGCCACCATCTGCACCTCCGTCAACGAGGAAGTGGTCCATGGCATCCCGGGCAGCCGGGTTCTGCAGGACGGTGACATCATTTCCATCGACGGCGGGGCGATCGTCAACGGCTGGCACTCCGATTCCGCCCGGACCGTGATCGTGGGAACCGCGGATCCCGAGGATCAGCGGCTGTCCGACGTCACCCGGGCAGCGATGTGGCGTGGGATCGCGGCGCTGGCCACTGGAAGCCATGTGGGCGATATCGGTGCCGCCATCGACGATTACGTCTCCTCCGTACCCGGCAAGCCCCTCGGCATCCTTGAGGACTACGTGGGCCACGGCATCGGCTCCGAGATGCACATGGCCCCGGACGTGCTGAACTACCGTACCAACCACCGCGGCCCCAAGATCAAGCCGGGACTTTGCCTTGCCATTGAACCCATGCTGGTGCGCGGCAGCATCGACACAGCGGTCCTGGACGACGACTGGACCGTTGTCACCACCGACGGCAAGCGGTCCTGCCAGTGGGAGCATTCGGTTGCGGTGCATGAGAAGGGCATCTGGGTCCTTTCGGCCCCCGACGGCGGCGCGGAGCACCTGGTGCCGTTGGGCGTCACACCCGTTCCCATTCCTTAGTCCGGCCCGCTAAGGGTCCCGCGACGCGTGTTGTCCACCGCGACGCCGAAAAGCCCTGGCCAAACCCCCGTGTGGGGTTTCGCCAGGGCTTTTGCGCGTCGAAAAAGGCTATGCCTTCAGCTTCGGCTTCACATCCCGGTCGTAGATGCCCTGCAGGGTGCTCTTCAGGTCCGTCATGGAGGACTTGACGTCGCCCTGCTGGGTGAGGATCTTCGCGGCAGCTTTCGCCATCTCCTGGTCTGCGCCCGGCAGGAACACCCGGGCGTTGTCCTGGACCTTGGTTACGGCCAGCTGGTCCATGGCCGTCTTGATCTGCGGGGTCTTGGCAAGGACGGCCGTCATGTCAGCGGACTTGCGGGTGGGCATGTAGCCGGTGGCGGCAGAGAACTCCGCGGTGCTTTCCGGCTGGGTGATGAACTTCAGGAACGTACCTGCGGCAAGCTGTTCCTCTTTGGTGATCCCGCTCGGGATGCCCAGGCCGGCGCCGCCGGTGGGGCATACGTTGGACTGCGCCTTCGGGCCGCCCGGCAGGAAGCCGACGCCGACATTGAACTTAGCGGACTTCAGGATTCCCAGCAGCGAGCCGGTGGAAGAAATGGTGGTGGAAGTCAGGCCGGCGGAGAAGTCGTCCGCGGCCTCCTTGGATGAGACGCCTGCCCACTTGTCCTTGTAGATGGAATCCTGGGCCCATTGCAGCGCCGCCACGGAGTCGGCAGAATCGCATGTGATGTCCCAGGCGTTGGACCAGCCGCCGCCCCAGCCCCACAGCATGTTCTGCAGCGTCCACCCCGCATATCCGGCCAGGGCCGGGTAGATGTAGGCGTACTGGGCGCCGGAGCTCGCCTTCAGCTTGGGCGCCCATCCACCGAACTCGTCCCAGGTCTTGGGAGCGCGGTCGGGCAGGCCCGCGGCGGCGAAGTGATCCTTGTTGTAGTAGAACAGGGGCGTTGACCGGCCGTAGGGGAGTGCCCACTGCTTGCCGTCGTACTTGTAGTCGTCCACCAGGGACTGCTGGAAATCGTCCATCTTCATGTCCAGCTGCTTGGTGAGGCTGTCCACGGGGATGATGCTGCCGTTGGTGTAGTAGCGGAACCACCACACGTCGGACAGGACCACGACGCCCGGGAGGCCCGACTTGGCAGCCTGCGCGGTCTGGAACTTCTGTGCGATTTCCTCGTAGTTGGCGCCGGCCGTCACCAGGTTGACCGTGATATCCGGGTTCTGGGCGTGGAATTTGTCGATCAGGCTCTTTTCCACGTCCTGGGACTGGCCAGGGTGGCTGGACCAGAAGTCGATCTTGGCCGCGGGCTTCACCCCGCTGAAGTCGATGTCGGCCGCTTGGGACGTGGCCTGGCCGCCGCCCGTGGTTGAGGGTCCGCCGCATGCCGCCAGGGCGGCCGCGGAGGCGGTAGCCCCTGCCAGGCCCAGGAAATGCCTCCGGTCCAGATGCAATGCCATGAGAGTTCCTTTCGGTTGTTGCCTTGTGGAAGGTGGGAAGGTCGACGGCGGCCGGCAGCTTAGCCGGTCACGCTGCCTTGGGTGAGGCCCGCCACGATGTAGCGCTGCAGGGCCGCGAAGATAATCAGGATGGGCACGATGACCAGGACGGCACCGGCCATGAGCACTCCCCAGCCGGCGGCATTGCTTTCACTGTTTTGCAGCAGGGTCAGGCCAACGGGGAGCGTCATGGTCTCCGGCCGGTCCGTGATGATCAGCGGCCAGATGTAGTCGTTCCATTCGGTCACAATGGTCACCAGCGCCACCGTGGCGATGGAGGGGACCGAGACAGGAACCACGATCTGCCAGAGCCGGCGCCAGTGCCCGGCCCCGTCCATCTCCGCTGATTCCAGGATGGAGGCGGGCAGGGTCCGGAAGTGCTGGCGCAGCAGGAATGTCCCGAACGCGGTGCCGAGGCCCGGCAGGATGATGCCCCACAGGGTGTTCTTTCCGCCGATCCCGGCGATCAGGATGAAGTTGGGCAGGATGGACACCTGCGGCGGCACCATGAGGGCCACCAGGATCAGCAGGAAGATGAAGTTCCGGAACGGGAAGCGGACAAAGACCAGCGCGTACGCCGTCAGGATCGCGAGCAGCACCTTGATGGTGGCCCCGGCCAGGGTGACGATGGTGCTGTTCAGGAAGAACTGTCCGAACGGGACCGTGGTCATGGCGGTCCGGTAGTTCTCCAGGTTCAGGCTCTCCGGGAGGATCTTCAGGTCCGTGGTGACGATCTCGCCGGATGACTTGAAGGAGCTGAGGACCATCCAGAGCAGCGGCAGGAACACCACCAGCGTGGCTACGAGCAGTGGCAGGTAGCCGACGACAATGGTCTGGATGAGGTTTCGCCGGGAGAAGGGGCGGTCGGGCCGGAGCGTGGGATCCGGCGTCGAAACCGCCGGGGCGGCCGGGTCCGGGTTGACCGGTGATAGGGACGTCACGAGTAGTGCACCTTTCGTTCCACGAAGCGCAGCTGCAGCACGGTGATCACCAGGAGGATGGCAAACAGCACCACGGAAATGGCTGCCGAATAGCCGGCCCGGTTGTACGCGCCGAACGCCTGGAGGTATGCCTCGTAGATCAGGGTGCTGGTGCCGGTGCCCAGCGGAGTCATGATCCGGATGAGGTCGAAGGCCTGCAGCGAGCTGAGCATGGTGGTGATGAGGAGGAAGAACGTGGTGGGGGACAACAGCGGCAGCGAGATGCTGAGGAATCGCCGGAATCCGTTCGCGCCGTCGAGGGACGCGGCTTCCATGACGTCCTTCGGCAGGGACTGCAGCCCTGCGAGGTACACCACAGCGCAGTAGCCAAGGTTCTTCCAGACGTAGACCAGGATCACCATGACCAGCGACAACTGGGGGTCGTTGATCCATTGCGGGCTCTGTTGGCCGATGCCCCGCAGCAGCCAGGCAAGGACGCCGTAGCCGGGGTCGAAGATGAACAACCAAACCAGGCCCACGCCTACGCCCGAGAGCACGTATGGGGCAAACACGGCGGACCGGGCAAACGTGGTGCCACGGATCTTCCCGTTCAAAGCCACAGCCACCAGCAGGCCCAGCAGCATGGATCCGCCTACCGTCACCACGGTGAACACGGCGGTGGTCCCCAGGACTTTGGGCGCGTCATTGCTGCTGAAGAAGGTGACGTAGTTTGCGAGGCCCACCACGGTGGCGGTGGGCGAGCCCAGCGTCCAATCCAGCGTGGAGTAGTACATGTTGCTGATCAGCGGACGGTACGTGAAAACGGCGATCAGCACCAGGTTGGGCAGCGCCATGGCAAGGAAAACAAAGAAGTCCCGGCGGTTCCTTGCGGTCCACCGCCGGTGGGGTATTTTAGCGGTGCTGGCAGCGGGGCCAGCGGGCCTGGTGGAGGGTCGTGGGGAGAGTTGACGTGTCATGCGGATCTCTCACGGGTTTCGGAGCCAGCTCGTGGCCGGTCGCGGGTAAGGGGAATCAAGCCATTACTTCACCACATTGTTGGTGGGCGAAACCCCTGAAAAAACCCTTCTCCTCAAATAGTTAACAAAGGCTTCGTTGCCCATTAACCCTGTGTTGTTTGCAGTCTCGCATAAAGTTTGCCCCTGCGGCAGGGGCGCGCCAGCAGCGGGGACAATAGGGGCATGGGAACCATTACCGATGTCCCGGGCGTCCGGGTGGGCCATGTTGAGAGAGCGACCAACGGCTGGCTGACCGGGGTTACCGTCGTCCTGCCGCCGCCAGGCACCATCGGTTCGGTGGATGTCCAGGGCGGCGGGCCGGCCACGCACGAAACAGATGCGCTCGACCCCACCACCCTGGTCAGCACCGTGGATGCGGTGGTGTTGACCGGCGGCAGCGCCTTCGGGCTGGCCTCGGCCGCCGGCGCCCAGCGCTGGTGCGAGGAAAACGGCCGCGGTTTCGCAGTGCCCGGGGGAGTGGTGCCCATCGTTCCGGCAGCCGCGATCTTCGACCTCGGCAGGGGCGGCGACTTCGCCGCACGGCCGACGCCGGACATGGGCTACGCGGCAACGGCCGCCGCAGCAGCACAGGACGACGGGCACGACGTCGACCGCGGCAACGTCGGCGCCGGCACCGGAGCCCTCATCGGCAGGGGGCAATACAAAGGCGGAGTTGGCACGGCGTCGGTCACGCTGGAGAACGGGGTAGTAGTCGGCGCGCTGGCCATAGTCAACGCACTCGGACTCCCGGTGGGTGGGCTCGTCGAGACCCGGGCCCTGGATTTCGACAAGCTCAATCACCGGGAGGACAAGTTGGGCGGTCCGGCGCCGTTGAACACCACCCTCGTCGTCGTGGCCACCAATGCCGTGCTGGATGCGGCGGAGTGCAAGCGCACGGCGTCTGCCTCGCACGCCGGGATTGCCCGGGCCTTGAATCCGAGCCACACCCTCGCCGACGGGGATACCGTATTCTGCCTCGCAACCGGCGCCCTGGCACTGGACCGCTCGGACGAAGCCGCCCGCCAAATCAGCCTTATCACGCTGCAAAGCGCGGCAGCCGACGTCGTCCGCCTGGCCATCCTGGACGGCGTGGCCAGCGCGGAGGCCGTGACCACTCCTGCGGGTGAGTATGGTGCGTTCGGCGACCGGATGCGCTAGCATGGCTGGATTTAACTTTCGCCGCCAGATGGCGTAGTGTTGTTTGTTGGTTGTCTGGACTGCCGCGCCCTTTTGGGCTTGGAGATGGCAATCGATCCAACAAAAACGTTCGTAGTCATGCCCGGTGCAATCCGGCGGGGCTGCGGCAACAACAGTTAGCGGAGGGTATGGCCAAGAAGGACGGGGTCATTGAGATCGAAGGCGTTGTGACCGAGGCGCTGCCTAACGCGATGTTTCGCGTTGAGCTCACCAACAAGCACATCGTTCTGGCACACATCTCTGGAAAGATGCGTCAGCACTACATCCGGATCCTCCCCGAGGACCGCGTAGTGGTGGAGCTGAGCCCGTACGACCTCACCCGTGGTCGTATCGTCTACCGCTACAAGTAAATTGCTGGGCAGCTGCAGCGCATGCTGACTGCTGCTCCAGCTGACCAACTGTTACACGCAAAGGAATGCCATGAAGGTCAAGCCGAGCGTCAAGCAGATCTGCGAAAAGTGCAAAGTGATCCGCCGTAACGGCCGGGTCATGGTGATCTGCGAGAACCCGCGCCACAAGCAGCGCCAGGGCTAATTTCCTTCCCTGAAGGAAATCCTGGGTTGCTAACCCACGCAAGTAAATAAAGGCAGCACAAGCTGATCTGGAACATTGAGCTCGAAAGAGTCCGGACAGCTAACCCCCGGTCGGAGGCTGGGGCCGTACGGAATGTGCGGGTGTACTGCCTACGACCTCCGGTTTATCAAGGAGTACTGCCACTATGGCTCGTCTCGCTGGCGTAGACATTCCCCGCGAAAAGCGGCTGGAAATTGCGCTTACTTACATCTACGGCGTGGGCAAGACCCGTGCACACGAAACCCTGGCTGCCACGGGCATCAGCGCTGACGTTCGCGTCAAGGACCTGACTGACGCCCAGCTGGTTGAGCTGCGTGACTACATTGAAGGCAACTACAAGGTTGAGGGTGACCTTCGCCGCGAAGTAGCAGCAGATATCCGCCGCAAGGTTGAAATCGGCAGCTACGAAGGCCTGCGCCACCGCAAGGGCCTGCCCGTACGCGGTCAGCGTACGAAGACCAACGCACGTACCCGCAAGGGCCCGAAGCGTACCGTCGCCGGCAAGAAGAAGGCCCGTTAAAATCCCCGCTCGGGATTTACGGACTTTCCCCAATAACTTTCTGTAGGAGAAAAAATGCCCCCGAAGACTCGTGGCGCGGTTCGCAAGCCGCGTAAGAAGGACAAGAAGAATATCGCGCTTGGCCAGGCGCACATCAAGAGCACCTTTAACAACACCATCGTTTCCATCACGGATCCCTCCGGTGCTGTTATTTCCTGGGCTTCCTCTGGTGAGGTTGGCTTCAAGGGCTCGCGCAAGTCCACCCCGTTCGCTGCCCAGATGGCTGCCGAAGCTGCTGCCAAGCGTGCGCAGGAGCACGGCATGCGCAAGGTAGACGTTTTCGTCAAGGGACCGGGTTCCGGGCGCGAAACCGCAATCCGTTCGCTGCAGGCCGCAGGCCTCGAGGTTGGCTCCATCCAGGACGTCACCCCCGCAGCGCACAACGGCTGCCGCCCGCCGAAGCGCCGCCGCGTCTAATTCTTTTCCGCAGCAGGAGCTTGCCCGGACCAGTGATGGCCCGGGCAAGCCCAGCGCGTTAAGTCTTCAGACCGAATTTCCACCACCTGTGTTGCGTCATATAGCGGATGCTCGCCGAAAGGAAACCTAAGTGCTCATTGCACAGCGCCCCACCCTCTCCGAAGAGGTAGTCTCCGAAAACCGTTCGCGTTTCATCATCGAACCGCTGGAACCGGGCTTCGGCTACACCCTCGGAAACTCCCTCCGCCGTACCCTGCTCTCCTCCATCCCCGGTGCTGCCGTAACCAGCATCCGGATCGATGGTGTGCTGCACGAGTTCACCACGGTTCCGGGTGTCAAGGAAGATGTCACCGAGATCATCCTTAACATCAAGAGCCTGTCGGTTTCCTCCGAGCACGACGAGCCCGTCGTGGCTTACCTGCGCAAGCAGGGCCCCGGCGTCGTCACCGCCGCGGACATCGCTCCGCCGGCCGGCGTCGAATTCCACAACCCGGATCTGCACATCGCCACGCTGAACTCGAAGGGCAAGTTCGAACTCGAACTGACCATCGAGCGCGGCCGCGGCTACGTTTCGGCAGCTCAGAACAAGTCCGGCGACGCAGAGATCGGCCGTATCCCGGTCGACTCCATCTACTCGCCGGTCCTGAAGGTTACTTTCCGCGTGGAAGCAACCCGTGTTGAGCAGCGCACCGACTTCGACAAGCTGATTGTCGACGTCGAGACCAAGCAGGCCATCGCCCCGCGCGATGCCGTTGCTTCCGCAGGCACCACCCTGGTGGAACTGTTCGGTCTGGCCCGTGAGCTGAACACCGCAGCTGAAGGTATCGAGATCGGCCCGTCGCCCACCGACGCTGCCCTGGCAGCCGACATGGCACTGCCGATCGAGGATCTGGACCTCACCGTCCGTTCCTACAACTGCCTCAAGCGTGAGGGCATCCACACCGTGGGTGAACTCGTTGCCCGCTCCGAGGCTGACCTGATGGACATCCGCAACTTCGGTGCAAAGTCCATTGACGAGGTCAAGGCAAAGCTGGTTGAACTGGGCCTGTCCCTCAAGGACTCGCCTCCCGGTTTTGACCTCGCAGCACGCGCCGCAGCAATCGAAGAGGACGACGCCGCCTTCGGCGACGACGAACTCTAAACCAGACCTTGGCCGCGGGCAGCACCATGGTGTGCCGCCCACGGCTTCCACATGAGGAGAAACAATTATGCCTACCCCCACTAAGGGTCCGCGCCTCGGAGGCGGCCCGGCTCACGAGCGCCTCATGCTCGCGAACCTGGCAGCATCCCTGTTCGAGCACAAGCGGATCACCACCACGGTGACCAAGGCCAAGCGCCTGAAGCCGTACGCAGAGCGCCTGGTCACCTTCGCCAAGCGTGGCGACCTCGCTTCCCGCCGCCGCGTTCTCGGCCTGATCAGCAACAAGGGCATCGTCCACGAGCTGTTCACCGACATCGCCCAGGCAGTGGAGAACCGCGACGGCGGCTACACCCGCATCACCAAAATCGGCAACCGCAAGGGCGACAACGCTCCCATGGCTGTCATCGAGCTGGTCCTGGAGCCGGTTTCCGCCAAGCAGGCTGTCGTAGCCGAGGCTACCTCTGCCGCTAAGCGCGACGCCGACAAGAAGGAAGCTGCCGCTGCTGCTCCGGCTGCCGAAGAGGCTCCGGCCGCCGAGGAAGCTGCCGCAACCGAAGAAGCACCTGCTGCCGAGGACGCTGCAACCGAAGAGGCTCCGGCCGCTGAGGAAGCTCCGGCTGCCGAGGAGAAGGACGCGAAGTAATTCGCTGACCTGCTTCGCATAGACTTAGGTCTGTGAACCACCAAAAACCCGCGGCCCCCGTCTTAGGGGGCGGCGGGTTTTTGCGTCTCCGGCTTGATTTTTCGTACGACGGCGGCCCCTTCAGCGGGTGGGCGCTGCAGCCGGGCCTGCGGACCGTCCAGGGAGTCCTTGAGGAAGCGATCGAGCTGGTAGTGCGCCGCGCGGTCCGGGTCACCGTGGCCGGACGCACCGATGCCGGCGTCCACGCCCGCGGCCAGGTGGTCCACCTGGACCTCACCGAATCTGAATGGCTGGCACTGCCTCGCGGGCACGAACTCGATCCCGCCGCCGCCATGCTGCGCCGGCTCCGTGGCGCGCTCAACCGTGCCCTGGGCGACCTTCACGGCGCCGTCGAAGTCCACGACATCGCCTTGGCGCCTGTAGGCTTCGACGCCCGGTTCTCGGCCCTCTGGCGGCGCTACAGCTACCGGATTGCGGACGGACCCGCCCTCTGGGACCCGTTGGCACGGTACTTCACGCTGTGGCACAAGAATCCACTGGATGTTGAGCTGCTCAACCAAGGTGCCTCGCAGCTGCTGGGCCTGCAAAACTTCCTGTCCTTCTGCAAGCCGCGCGAAGGTGCCACCACCATCAGGGAGCTGCAGCGCTTCGAGTTCACCCGCGGTGACGACGGCGTCATCGTGGCCACCGTGCAGGCCGATGCGTTCTGCCACAACATGGTCAGGGCCTTGGTGGGTTCGGCGATTTACGTGGGGGAGGGCACCGTGGAACCTGGCTGGTTGCACGAACGGCTGCTCCTGCAGAAACGGGACGCCAAGTCTGTCCTGGCCGCCCCGCACCCGCTGGTGCTGGAGGAAGTGGCGTACCCGTCTGACGACGAACTGCTGGCCCGCGCCGAACAGACCCGGGCACTGCGCAAACATTAGAACGACGGCGGCGGCCCCTCGGCCGGCAGCGTCACCGTGAAGGTGCTGCCTTGGCCTTCGCCGCTCTCGCAGCTGACGGAGCCGCCATGCCGCTCCACGATCATCCGGGTGATGGACAGGCCCAGCCCGGCACCGGGGATGGCGGCTTGACGTGCGGACTCGGCGCGAAAGAATCGGTTGAACACCCTGGCGGCATCCTCTTCTGACATGCCCATGCCGGTGTCCTTGACCCTGAGTGTGACCCACTGGGTGTCCGCTTCCGCGCTGATGCTCACAGTGCCGCCGTCGGGCGAGTATTTGATGGCGTTGGACACCAGGTTGTCCAGCACCTGGCCGATCCGGAGCGGATCAGCATAGGCCCAGAGCGGCGAGGGAACGTCAGCGGAGACTTCCACACGGGACCGCTGCGCCGCCGCCTGCGCGGAGCTGAGGCTGGTCTCCACCAGGCTGGCGACGTCGGTCCGCTTCGGGTGGACGTTCATCGTGGTGGACGCCGACGCAGTCAGGTCAGCGACGAGGTCGATCATCCGCTCCGCGTTGCGCTGCACCACCAGCAGGCGCTTGGCCACGTGCGGCGGCAGCTCATCGATGTCGTCGAGCACCAGGTCCACGTTGCCGATGATCGAGTTCAGCGGGTTCTTGAATTCATGCGACACGTTGGAGACCAGGTCGTGGTTCGCCGTCAGCGACTCGACCCAGCCCGTCACATCGCTGTACACCACCACGGCGCCGGTGAGCCGGCCGTCCTCGCTGACAAGCGGACGGGCCGCGGTGGAGAGGGCCCGCTGTTCCAGTCCCTCGCCTGCCCAGACCAGGTAGTCGGCGAATGATTCCCCTGCCATCGCCCGGCTGATGGGCCGCCGGTCCGGGGGCAGCAGGGTTCGCCGGTCCTGGCCGTAGATCACCTGGTGCCCCTGGCCGGGGAGTTCTTCGTCGGCGCCGGTGACCCGGCGGAAGTTTCGCTGCCGGCTGTTGGAGACCAGGAAGTGGCCTGAGCGGTCGACGGCGGCTATGCCGACGTCGGTCGCCTCCAGCACCGTCTCCAGCAGCTTCTCCCGTTCCCGGCTTGCGGCCAGCAGTTCACGGAGTTCCCCGTCCTTTTCGGCGAGTTCGCGTTGCTGCAGCCGCAGGTTCACGCTCGCGAAGCGGATGGCCAGGGAAACGGCGAGCATCATAAGGGGGAAGAGGACATCGTTGGTAAGGTCCGAGGCCGTGACGGACGGCAGGTGGGCCACGGTGGGAGGGACCATGATCAAGAAGGGGCCCACAAAGCTGAGCACCAGGCTGGTCCGGGTCAGCATGCCGGAGGCGGACAGCCAAATCACCGGGAAGACCACCAGCACTGCCAGGCCCGGCAACAGAGGTGCGGCCCCGTTGCGGAGGAACCCGATGGCCGCGAAATCCAGTACCGGGATGAGCAGGTGGGCGCGGTGCGGCAGGCGTTCCCAGGGGACCAGGAAACAGGCAAGGAACAGGATCGCGTGCAGCGCAATGCCGGCCAGGTACAGGGGGCTGCGCGTGAGCGAGGGCCAGGCGAGGGGGGTCGCTACAGCAATGATGGCCACGATCACCGTGACGGGGAGTTGGCACAACGCCACCTGGGCGCGGGTTCCCAGCCTGCGGAAGATGCGGCCGGGTCCCCGCTGGAACAATGGCTCAGCCATGTTTCTGACTCGTACCCCTTTACGTTTGGAAAGCACAGTGCCCTGAGGCCTTATCTATTGCTCCGATACCGGGCAGGTACCCCATTCCCGCCCATATTGCACATGTCTTGTCATAATAATTGACTTTTCAATTTTTAGGGTGGGCACAGATGTCATCAGTAGGGCTTACTAGTAGCGTATAAATGGTTGGAGCGGGTATGGCATTGGCGCTGGGCCAATGGGGGGCCATCTCCGCCTGGCGCAGGGATAGCAATGGACGATCTTGGTGTAGCTGTGGTCATCGAAGATGACGCCGATGTGCGAAACCTCCTTGAAGGTGTTTTGACCCAGGCAGGCTTTGAAGTGCATACAGCTGATGATGGGCGGTCCGGGGTAGAGGTGGTCCGGAGCAAGCAGGCTAACGTTGTGACACTCGATATCGGGCTGCCGGACATTGACGGGTTCGAGGTCCTGCGGCGGATCCGGACGTTCAGCAATGCCTACGTGGTGATGCTGACGGGGAGGACTGAGGAACCGGACCTCTTGTCGGCATTGAACACAGGGGCTGATGACTACATCGCCAAGCCGTTCAGGCCCAGGGAACTCCGCGCCCGGGTGGCGGCAATGATGCGCAGGCCACGCCAGGAGGAAAACGGGCTGCGCCCGTCACCCGCCACGTGGGGACAGGCCGCGGCTCCTGCCGCCGGTCCCGCAGAGTCCGGAGTCCTCCAGCACAACGGGCTTCGACTGGACCACCGGACGCGTACCGTGGAAGTCAAGGGTGAGCCGCTGGGCCTGACGCGCAGCGAATTCGACCTGCTCCATGTGCTGCTGAAGGGCGGCGGCGCCGTGTGTAGCAGGGCCGACCTGGTGCGGGCGGTCCGTGGGGAGTTCTACGACCACGACACGTACATCAGCGAAGCCGACGAGCGCGCCGTCGAAGTCCATGTGGGAAACCTGCGGCGCAAGCTCAACGAGGACCAGCTGTCGCCGCGCTGGCTGCAGACGGTCCGCGGGGTGGGGTACAGGCTTGCGCCCCGGCGGCCCGACGACGCCTGACCGGACAGCTACCCCTGTTCGAGGATGAAGGTTGACTGGAGCTCGGACACCGTCCGCGCGCCGTCATGGGCAACGCCGGCCATCATGGCCTGCCCCTGGACGAAGTCGCCTTGCCGGATCAGGGCTTCGAGGACCTCGGCGAGTTTGGCCAGCCGGATACCGCCCACCATGGCGGAACTGATTTTGAGGCTGATCACCGCGTCCAGGGCTGAGGCCTCGTCCTGGCTGTCCACTGCAGTTCCGAGCCGGGCCAGGCGCGTGTCCCACATTGCGGCGTAGTCCCGGGCGAAGCGCCGGGCCAGTCCTGACCCTGCGAGTTCGTCGTCGAGTTCATCCAGCACGGTTGCATCAACCAAAGGCAAGAGCGCCGCCGCCTTCAGCGAATGGACCGCACCAGCGGCCGGAATCGATGGCGGCGCGATCCCGGCCGGCGGGAAATCCGCAGCGGGGCTGTTTCCGCTGGGACCGGGATCGGGATTGTGCATTGTCCAAGGCTACTTCCTGGAAATCCTTCGGTGTCCTGTTTCGGATGATTCTGTGTAAACCTTGAGGCAACCTTGCCGCCATGCTGAGCAACCCTACTGGCCGGTAAAGGTGGCGATTGTATTGATAACCGCCGGTCCCAAAATGGCAATAAAGAGGACCGGAAAAATGAAAAACAACAGCGGGAAAAGGATCATAACGGGCAGTTTCATGGCCTTTTCTTCGGCCCGTTGGCGCCGCTTGACGCGCATTACCTTGGCCTGGACGCGCAGTACCCGGCTGATGGCGATTCCATACGTGTCGGCCTGAACCACTGCCTGCACGAAGCTGCGCAGTTCGGGAATGCTGGTCCGCTCCGCCAGGGCGATGTAGGACTCCCGGCGGCTGCGCCCCACCTGCATGTCCTGCAGGGTGCGCACCAGTTCCTCGGCAAGGGGGCCTTTGCCGTTCTCACCGGCCCGTGCCATGGCGCCTTCGAAGCCCAGCCCCGCTTCCACCGAAATGAGCATCTGGTCCAGGGTATTGGCCAGTTCCAGCTGCATGGCCTTCTGCCGTTCCTGGCCTTTGCTGTACAGCAGGAGGTCCGGGATGAAGTAGCCGAGAACCAGGACGAAAAGCCCCGCCAGCTTCATCAGCGGACTGCTTCCCACTGCCGCCAGGTAGCCGCCCATGGCCACCCCGGCCAGGCCGAGCGCCAGCTTGGACGCCATCACCTTTCCCAGTGGCATGGATGCAGGCCGGCCGGACAGGGCCAGGAGCCGGTCAAGGAAGGCGACGTAGGCGGGGGGAGTCAGGCGCCTGCCCAACGCTTCGAGAAGTCCCGGGCCTGTCCCGGCAGGGGCGGCGGCAACGGGCGGCGCCCCGCGCGAGAGCAGTTCGGTGGCGGCTACCCGGCCCTGCTTGTCCACGGTCAGGACGGACCATGTCAATGCGGCCAGGGGCAGGCAGACCAGCAGGATCGAGAGCACGACGATCAGGTTCATGGCTTCCTCAGAACTTCAGGTCGATAATCTTGCGCATCCACAGCGAGCCAATGGTCATCAGGACGAACGAGGCTCCGATCATCACCCAGCCCAGGGGGTGGGTGAACATCGAATTCATGTAGTTGGGGCTGACGGCCAGCAGCATGGCCACGATGCCGAACGGCATGGCGATGAGGATGTACGCCGAAAACTTGCCTTCGGCGGCCAGTGCCTTGATGTGGCCCTTGATCTCCGCGCGCTCGCGGATGGTCTCGTTCACCTGGTCCAGCACCTCCGCCAAGTTGCCGCCTACCTCCCGGTTGATCTGGATGGCCTGCGAGATCCATACGAAGTCCTCGTTCTTCATCCGTTCCGCAGTGTCGTTGAGGGCGGCCAGCAGGTCGCGGCCCAGGCTGGTCTCGGTGATCACTCGCCGCATCTCTTCCGACGTCGGTTTCTGTGATTCCGTGGCAGCGGCATCGATGGCGCGCAGGATGCTGTGACCGGCCCGCAGGCCGCCGGAGAGCAGTTGCAGAGTGTCGCCGAGCTGGCTGTCGAAAGCGGCACGGCGCTTGCCGGCCAGGAACCCGAGGACGATCTTGCCGACGAACGGTGCCAGCAGGGCAAGGAGCAGCCCCATTAGGGGTCCAACGGTAACAATGCCAACGAGCATGCCCACGCAGGCGCCGATGCCCACGAGCAGGAAGAATTCAGCCTGGCTGAGGCGCAGGCCCGCGTTCTCCAGCTCTGCACGGGAGAAGAGCTTGACGTTCCGGCCACCCAGCAGCCGCTCGAAGGACCTGACCCCTGACAGCGCCAGCCGGGTGATGGAGGATGCCGGCTCGGGTTCGAAGGGACGGCGTCGGTCCAGCGGCACCGTGGGGGCGCTTGGCAGGAGGACGGCCACGCCGAGCAGGCAGATGGATGCCAGGAGGATGACGGCTCCGATGCCGATGACCATGGCGGCGTCCCTACTTCGCGCCCGGGGTGAGCGGTCCGGCGAACACTCCCGGCGAGACGTGGATGCCCAGGTCCTCGAAGCGGTCGATGAACCGGGGCCGGATGCCGGTGGCCACTGGCTTGCCCAAGAAACGGCCGTGAGCGTCCACGCCTGCGGAGTAGTCGAAAACGAAGGCATCCTGGAGGGTGACGATGTCGCCTTCCATCCCTTGGACCTCGGTGACGTGGGTGATGCGGCGGGACCCGTCGCGGAGCCTGGAGATCTGGACGATCAGGTTCACGGCGGAGGCGATCTGTTCACGGATGGCGCGCAGCGGAAGGTCCATGCCAGCCATCAGGACCAGGGTTTCGAGGCGGGCCACAGCGTCGCGGGGGGAGTTGGAGTGCACCGTGGACAGCGAGCCGTCGTGGCCGGTGTTCATGGCCTGGAGCATATCCAGCGATTCGCCGCCGCGGACCTCGCCCACCACGATCCGGTCCGGACGCATACGGAGGGAGTTCCGGAGGAGCTCACGGATGGTCACCTCGCCCTTGCCTTCCGTGTTGGGCGGACGGCTTTCCAGCCTCACCACGTGGTCCTGCTGGATCTGCAGTTCCACGGCATCCTCGATGGTGACAATGCGTTCGTCATGCGGCAGGAAGGAGGACAGCACGTTGAGGAGGGTGGTTTTGCCCGTGCCCGTACCCCCGGAGACGATGATGTTGAGCTTTGCCTTAACACAGGCATTCAGCAGCTCGGCCATCTCCGGGGTCAGGGTGCCAAAGTTTATGAGGTTTTGAACGGTCAGCGGAGTCTTGCTGAACTTACGGATGGTAAGCGACGAGCCGCCCACGGCCAGCGGCGGGATGACGGCGTTGACACGGGATCCGTCTTCCAGGCGCGCGTCCACCAGGGGGGACGACTCGTCGATGCGGCGGCCCACCTTGGACACGATCCGTTCGATGACCTTGCGCAGGTGCTCTTCGGAGCTGAAGCGGGACTCGGACAGGGTCAGCTTTCCCTTGCGTTCCACGTAGATCTGGTCCATCCGGTTGACCATGATTTCCGTGACGGCGGGATCGTCCAGCAGGCGCTGGAGGGGACCGTAGCCCAGCACGTCGTCGGCAACATCCTGGACCAGGCGGGTGCGCTCCTCCGGCGTCAGCGGCACCTGCTCGGCGTCGATGATACTGGTGAGTTCCTTTTTAGCGGTGCTCCGCAGTTCCTGCTCGGTGACGGCGGCGTCGTTGAAGCGCGTGCCCATCCGCTCGAAAAGTGCGGTGGCGGCCCGAAGCTTCATGGCTGCGAAGACATCCACGCCCGGCGCCTTGGGCACAAAGGAGGTGCCGGCTTCGTGCGTTGAATGCGCGACGGCGGTGTGGGCAGGAAGGCGCTTTTCCGAACCTTCGGCGGGGGTAGGCGCAGCCGCCGGAAGCGGAGGCTCAAGCAGCGCGGTGGCAGCCGGCGCGAGGGTGCGGCCCTGGGCCGCGTTGATGCGTTCGGAGAGTTTCATCAGATAACCACCCTTCGGTGAAGCTTCCGCTGCGCCTGCGCGCGCCAGGCCGGGTTGAATCGCTCCACCAGCTGGCGGAGGCTTTTGACGGCAGGGTCCTTCTTGGAGTCCTGCAGGACGGGGATGCCGCGGTTGGTGGACAGTGCCACCGCGCGGGACCGGGGGACGCTGACGTCAACCGGGGCGCCGATGGTGGCTTCGACGTCCTGCACGTTCAAGCCGGCTTTGGCGTCCGCCATGTTCAGGACCACGTGCCGGGATTCTGGCATGATTTCGAGTTGGCGGAGGACCTCAAGGCCGGAGCGGAGGCCGCGCAGGCTGGGGATGTCCATGGCGCTGACCCAGACAACGTCGGTGCACTGCTCCATGGCGGCGAGGCCGATTTCGGGCATCCCGGGGGCCGTGTCAACTACCACGTACTGGAACTCCTGGGCGAGCTGTTCGAGCAGGCGGGTGACCTGGTCAGGGGTGATGTGGTCCGCGTCCACAGGGTTGGGCGGGGCACATATGGCGTAGATTCCGGCCGGGTGCACGGTGAGGAAGGCCTTGAGGACCAGGGAGTCCTGGGCTGCCGCGGGGGTGACGGCATCGGTGACTGTGTGTTCGGGGTTGAGGTAGAGGCCGGAGGCGACGTCGCCGAACTGCAGGTCCAAGTCCACGATGACCACGCTCATGGGGGCGATTCGGCCCAGGCCAATGGCGATGTTCGTGGCCAGGGTGGTCTTGCCCACGCCGCCCTTGGGAGAGAAGACGCCGATGACCAGGCCCTTGGCGCCGTTCTCTACATGCGCTGATTCGGGCGTGCGGTTGCGGGTGGCGAAGGACTGGCATGCACGTTCGAGCAGCACCCTAATTTCGGCGGCGTCGGCGTGCGGGCTGAGGATGTCCCGGATGCCCGCGCGCATGGCGTGCAGCAAGCCTCCGGGGTCCACGTCGCTGACCAGGACCAGGCTGAGCCCGGGAAGCTGGACGTCGAAGACCTTGGCGAACCGGAGTGCTTCCTCATAGGGGACGTCCGGGCCGATGATCAACACCTCCGGCTGTTCCTGGTTGAGGAGGGAGAACAGTTCCGCCGGGCCTGCCGGGAGGATATCGCTCGAGATGGTCTGGACGGTGCCGCGCAGGCCGTTGGCGACGGCGGCGCGCAGCTTCTGGTCGAAGTCGCCGTTGGGGGACAAGAGGACGAAGCGGCTCACTTGTACACATTGTCCTTCCTGGCGATGAAGCCGCCGTTATCCTGGGCGTCGAGGGGTTCCTTGGTGAGCCACAGGCTGCCGTTGAGGGTGGTGTAAATGATCTTGCTTGCGTCTACGTCGCTCACGGCCACGGTCACCATGAACGAGCCTTGGGGGAGGGTGGTGTCCTGCGGGTTTGTGCCGTCGGTAGGCTTGGCGGTTGGTTGCGCGGCACGCTGGACCGCCGTGACGAGGACCTTGCGCAGCGAGAGTTGGGTGGTGGGCTCGCCGGGTTTGCTCTTGTCCGCGCCGGCCGGGAAGCTGAATCCGATGGCAACATGGTCTCCGGCCTCAAGGCGGCCACCGACCACCATCTTCGGTTCCAGCTCGAAGGTGACTTCCTGGAGCCCGGCCGGCACCTTGGCTGCGCTGCTGCTCTTGGCATCCTGAGGGGCGACGAGGCGTTCGGCGAGGAGCTGTTCTCCGGGGACGAGGTCAACTGCGGCGACTTTGCCCGCAGAGTCGTCGAGGGACGTCAGTGCTGTTGGTGCGACACCTGCCGCCGGGACGTCCTGGATGACGAGCGAGGCTGCCATGGCGTTCACCTGGGTTCCGGCGGGGATGGCCTTTTCGACCACCAGCACCTTTTTGGGGCTGGTAGTGGCCATCGCCCGAGCGTCCGCGCCGTTCGCGTAGACGATGATGAGGAGGGCTCCCACAAGCGCCAGGGCGACGGCGGCCGTTCCGGCGAGCATGCGAGACTTCACTTTGAACTCCGTGGTTTGGGTGGGGATTGTCAGAGGGTAAGCCGGGCAACGGATGCACCGAAATCCGGAGCGTTGCCGAGTTCAAAGCCTTGGGCGAGGGAAACGAATTTCACGAAATAGCCCCGTATCGTTTTGTTGGCCACCTTTGCACCTGCCGTCCAACCAATGCTTGCGAACTGGTAACCCGTCACGTGGAATGCCGCGAAGCCTTTGACGTAGTACTTTCCGCTGGAGCCTGTTCCGGTAGCGACGTCATATAGCGGCAGCAAAACGGTTTGGTTGTTCATTTGATTGAAGTCAGACTGGCTACAGGAATACGGAACGCTTGCCCCTGTGTCGCTGGAAAACCAGATCCCGGAGTTGTTGGACGCCCCTGCAGTTGCAGTTATGGCACACTTCGCTGAAGTCGTTTGAATCCAGCCGAACCCCCCTGGGATGCCGCCGCATCCATTGACGGACTGCTCTAGAACCTGTTCGGTGCCCGCCGTCGAACCGGCGAGCATGTCCAACTTGCAGTAGGCGATTGCTAACGGCAGGATTACCGGTCCTCTGGATGGGGTTCCCCACGTGGCAGAAGAGGTTGCCATTATCTTCTCGCTGCCGATCCCCAGCGCGCGCGCGAAGTAGAGCGAGACCGAGTCCTGCGGTGCGCCGTCTTGTTTTGCCGACGTCATCACACTGACTGTTCGCGCGGTCTTGTCCAGCTGAATGGAATAGACGTTACTTTTCCCGTCCAGTGCATTCTGATTTGCCAGACTGGCGGCAAGTGTAGAAGAAGTTGAACATAGTGGATCCGTCAAATTGACGCCGCACTTCTGAGCTAGGGCCAGCGCAGATGCATCTGCACCACTTTGCAGCTGCGCCCGTTCAGAGTAGATCAGGCCCACGTCGACGGAGATAGCCACGAAGCCAAGAAGAGTAACCAGGAGGATGGCGACGATGACGCTGACGGCCCCGCCTTCGCCGCTCTGGGTTGTGGTGATCGGTCTGTCCGTCCCTAGCCGCCGCACAGCATGACTCCCTTGCCGGTCATAGGAAACGGCCCGGCGATTCCCGTGATGGTGGAGAGCGTGTACTGGACCGTGACTGTTACTTGAGTACCCGTGCTGCACGTGGTTGGGCTTACGGTAACGGCGGACGACGGAATGGTGGAGCTGACCGACGCGGCTGCGGTCTGAACGGCGCTCGCTGCTGCGGTCGGATTGTTGTTGATTGCCATAACGCGGACGCCATCGCGTGCTGCGTTCGTTAGGGTGATCTGGGTGTTGTAGGCCCTGCCAAACTCGATTGTGCCCAGCACAAGCATCAAGAGGAGGGGCAGCAGAATCGCGAATTCAACGGCGGCTGCGCCGCGTTCCGGGTCGCGTTTCATCTGCTGCACCTCCTCTTGGATTGCTTGTTTCCGCCGGGCAGAGTGCCGCCGTTTGGCTATGGGGTTCGGAACGGCGGCCGTGTGTTATGGGGTCGGGACAGTGGTGCTGGCCGGGTGGGCGATGTCGCTCGTGACGTTGGTGAACATCGTCTGGAGCTGGCCGCCAAGGGTGCTGACGGCGACGATGATAACGACTGCGATGAGGGCGACCATGATGCCGTATTCAACGGCGGTTGCGCCCTTTTCGCTGCGAAGGCGAACCGAGAGGTTTGTGTAGAGAGAAAGCATGTTGACTCCTGAGCGAGACGGATTGGCTGGCCCTGCACCAGCACTGAAATGAAGTTAGCAACGGGTTTTGCCGTCTTGACCGGATCTTGCAACATCCTGCGCAAAGCCTTTATTTGTTGTCCGCGCCCTGCGCTTTTGCGGTGCCTTTACTGGGCTTGCGGTGGGATTCAGGGACGTCGAAACACAAAAACGGACCCCCTCGGTTCTGGGTGCCGAGGGGGTCCGGACTATGGAGCGCAAGCTGCGCTTTGGGTAGAAGGATCAGGGGATTCCCAGAGCCGAGCTCAACGTTGTCGCCAGATTCTGGTAGTGGAGGTTCAGGGCCTGACCAAAAGCGGTGATGCCGATAACCAGGGCCATTGCAAGGAATGCGACCAATATCCCGTATTCGGTGGCCGTCGCTCCGCGTTGGTCCATCATCAACATACGCAGAGAGGCGGCGCGTCGGTTTAGAAAGCCAGGGATCCAATTCAACATGGCTGCCCCCTAGGAGAAAACTGCCATGATCTGAAGGACAGCAGGCCCGAGCAAAATGATGAAGAGCGTCGGAAGGATGAAGAAGATCAGCGGAAAGAGCATCTTGACCGGCATCTTCATGGCGTGTTCTTCGGCCATCTGCCTGCGCTTGATGCGCATGTCTTTCGCCTGTGCCTTCAACACGCCGGCAATAGCTATGCCGTAGGTATCGGCCTGGACCACGGCCCGAACGAATGTCCGCACTGCGGGGACATCAACTCGTTCCGAGAGAGCCAAGTATGCCTCTTTGCGGGAGCGCCCCACCTGAATGTCCTGAAGGGTCCGGATAAGTTCATCCGCAAGGGGGCCCCTGCCATTCTCCCCGGCACGTCCCATGGCCGTTTCAAATCCGAGGCCCGCCTGAACCGAAATCAGCATTTGGTCCAAGGCATTCGGGAGCTCCAACCTGATTGCTTCCCGGCGCTTTTGGGCAAAGTTCCGCAAGAGGATGTCGGGAAGGAAATAGGCCAGTGCGACGATGACAAAGGCAATGAAGAACCTCCCCGCCGAGGGTGAGCCCATGAAGACCAAAAGGCCCAGGAGTGCGCCGCCGAAAGCCAGCATTGGCTTGATCATGAGGATCCGGGCAAGCGGCCATTGTTTTGGCCGCCCCGCGCCTGACAATTGCTTGTCAAGCCAGGCCTCGTAGCCGCGGGGTGTAATCCGCTTGGACAGGCTCGAGAATTGTTGGCTGATGTTGAGCGACTGTGATGCCTGTGCGGAGCGGCCGCCCAGATTGGCCTTGATGCGACGCAGGGCAGTCCGGTCGCCTGTGAAAGACAACCAAACCATGCCCGATATCGGCACGACAATGGCCAATATTGCTGCTAATGCGATGGGTTGCATGTCATCCCCCTAGTACTTCGGTTTGATGATTCGGCTGAGCCAGAGACCGCCGACGGACAAGAGGATGATCGCCGCGCCCAACATCGCGAATCCGATGAATGTCGTGGTGAAGACCCGCGAGTAGGTTGGGTTGAACAGCACGAGGCCGATGAACATCAGGATCGGCAAGGCCATGAGGACCAATGCCGAGATACGCCCTTCTGCGCTGAGTGCCCTGACTTGGCCTTTGACTTGGTTTCGGTCGCGGATTGTCTCACCAACGTGGTCCAGAACTTCCGCCAGGTCCCCACCCACTTCACGGTGGATCTCAATGGCTTGTGCTATCCAGTAAAAGTCCTCGCTTGCAGTCCTCCGAGAGACATCCGCCATCGATTCACCCAAATCGCGGCCGATCCTGGTTTCGTTGACGATTCGAGTGAGCTCCGCAGCCATCGGCCCATCATTTTCCTGCGCTGCAGCGTCGATGGCCCTCAAGAGGCTGTGGCCCGCCCTAAGACCGCCGGAGAACATTTGCAGTGTGTCCGGGACCTGAGCGTCGAACGCCTTTCTGCGCCGGGAAATAAGGAAGTTTAGGCCCAGATAAAGGAGGAAAGGCGTGACAATGAAGGCCAGGATGCTCATGCCGAGGCCTCCGAGGAGGAAAGCGGCGACCGTTGTCACCAAAGTGATTGTTCCTGCTATCAGGAGGTAGTCCCCGGGCTCCTTGTTTAGGCCTGCCTGCTCCAACTTGTCGCGGTTGAAGATCGAGGTGGGGCGCTTCCTAAGGCCGCGATTCAAGGCACCCACAGCTTGATTGGTCAGGCGTGTCAGGCTGGAGGATTGTTGCGCGATCTCAGGGCGTCGCCTGGAAAGGGGGACGCCCGGGCGTCCCTTCCAAACGAATACGAAAAGTAGCGCGAGCGACGTGTAGACCAGGAACAGGCCCGTCATGAAGAGGGCGACTGGCATGGACGGCGTCATGGCTATCTACCTCGGCCCGTTTCAGCGCCAAAGATGTGCGGTGAAACCTTGATGCCAAGGTCGGCGAACCGGTCAGTGAACCGTGGCCGAACTCCGGTTGGCACTGGCTTACCGAGGAACCTTCCGTTCGAGTCAACTCCCGCAGCAAAATCGAAGATAAACGCATCCTGGAGGGTGACGATATCGCCCTCCATGCCCTGCACTTCGGTAATGTGCGTCACGCGCCGGGTGCCGTCTCGCAGCCTGGAGATGTGAACAATGAGGTTCACCGCGGAGGCAACCTGCTCGCGTACTGCGCGGAGCGGCAGATCCATCCCCGCCATCAATACCAGGGTCTCCAGGCGGGCTATGGCATCTCGGGGCGAGTTCGCGTGGACTGTGGAGAGGGAGCCGTCGTGGCCGGTGTTCATGGCCTGCAGCATGTCAAGGCATTCGCCGCCGCGCACTTCGCCGACCACGATGCGATCGGGCCGCATGCGGAGCGAGTTTCGCACGAGGTCGCGAATGGCAATCTCGCCTTTTCCTTCAATGTTCGCGGGCCGGCTTTCCAGCCTCACCACATGGTCCTGCTGAAGTTGGAGTTCCACCGCGTCCTCAATCGTGACGATGCGGTCCGATGGGGGAATGAAGGAAGACAACGCATTGAGAAGCGTCGTCTTGCCGGTGCCTGTACCGCCCGAAACGATGATGTTCATCCTGGCCAGGACGCACGCTTGAAGCAATTCGGCCATCTCGGGGGAGAGGCTGCCGAACGCGATGAGCTTCTGGACCGTCAGGGCGTCACCGCCGAACTTTCGGATAGTCAGCGCGGGGCCGTTGACAGCAAGCGGCGGGATGATCGCATTAACACGCGATCCGTCTGCCAGACGTGCATCAACGAGAGGAGAGGACTCGTCGATGCGCCGTCCAACCTTCGACACGATGCGCTCGATCACCCTCCTCAGTGCGTCGTCGGACGCGAACTTGGTGTCCGTCAACGTCAACTTGCCGGCCCGTTCCACATAAACCTGGTCGAAACGATTGACCATCACTTCCGTGACGGACGGATCGTCCAGGAATCGCTGGATCGGACCATGGCCAAGCACGTCATCGATAATTTCGCGGATAAGGCGTTGGCGCTCGGACGAAGTCAGAGGAACCTGTTCCTCGTCGACGACGACCTTCAGCTCGTCCTTGACGAATTGGTGTAGCTCGCTCTCTTCGAGGGAGGAATCCGTGATGCGGGCACCAAGCCGTTCGTAGAGGGCCGTACTGGCGCGCTCTTTGAGTGCGCTCAAAGCGCCACTTGCCGCAGCCGCAGTGGGGCTCAGCTCGATGACCTCGGCCGCTTGCGCTGTTTCGGCGGTCTTGACGTCATGGATGCGGCCCAACGTGGCTGGTTCAGCCGCCTCCTTGGCAAGCGCAAACGGATCTTGCTTTTCTTCGACGACTGCCAAGCTCGGCTCGGTGCCCCTTGCCTTTTCAAGCCTGCGTGAGAGGTTCACTGGACTACCGCCCTTCTGTGCAACTTCTTGTGTGGTCTTGCTTCCCAATTGGGTTCGAATCGCTTCACCAGTTGCCGGAGACCTTTTTGCGCAGGATCCCGGCTGCCGTCCTGCAGGAGCGGGATCCCTTTGTTGGTTGAGAACGGAAGGGTCCGCGAGCGGGGGAGCACCACATCTACCGGGGCCCCGATGGTGGCTTCAACATCCTGGAGCGTCAGCCCGCTGCGGCGGTCTGCCATGTTGAGGACTACGTGGCGGACTTCCGGCAAGAGGTTCAGTTCGGAGAGAATCTGGTTTCCGGAGCGAAGGCCCCGAATGCTTGGAACATCCATGCCGCAGATCCAAACGGCGTCCGAAGCCAGGTCAAGCGTCGCCAGGACATGCTCACCGAGCCCCGGCGCCGTATCAACAACCACGTACTGAAACTCCTGCCGCAGCTGGGATAGCAAGTGACTGACGTTGTCTCCCGTGATCCGGTCCATTTCCACCGGGTTTTTTGGGGCGCACAGGGCATATATGCCGGCAGGGTGCACGGTCAGATACGTCTTGAGAACCATGGAGTCCTGGCTCGCGGCACCGACAACGGCGTCCGTGATGGTGTGGTCAGGTTCCAGCATCAGCCCGCTGGCGACGTCTCCAAACTGCAGATCCAGGTCCACGATGACCACCCCCATTGGAGCGATCTTTCCAAGCCCCACAGCCAGGTTCGTGGCCACGGTAGTCTTGCCGACCCCTCCCTTGGGGGAGATGACGGCGATGATTCGGCCCCCCGCGGCGTGCTCATGATGCTCAGAGCTGCTCGGGGACAGGCCGCGCCGCCGTCCGGCTGAGGCAAGGCTTGCCCGCTCGACGATGATGCGGATGTGATCCACTTCTGCGGCCGGATCCAAGAGATCCCGGATGCCGGCCCGCATGGCCTGGATCGCCACTTCGGAGGATTCGTCGGTTACCAGGATCATGCTGATCTCCGGATACTGCAGATCCATCACGGCCGCGAACTTGAGCGTCTCGTCGGCGGGGAGCCCGGGCCCGAGGATGAAAACTTCCGGAGGTTCGCCGAGGAGCTGCGTCAGGACTTCTTCTGGACCCTGGGGAAGATAGTCAGCCTGGAAGTATTGAAGGGTTCCCGGCATGGCTGCAGTGGCCAGACGAACTTTGCGCTCGAATTCCGTGTTTGGGGTGATCAGGACGAAGCGGCTCATCGGAATACCTTCGTCTTGTCCACGACACCGGTGGTGCCTTCTGTAGCACCGGTGGGCTCTTTCGACATGTAGATCTTGCCGAATTCTGCTGCGTAAACCAGGCGTTCGGCGTCAACCGAGTTCCGGGCGACTGTGATGAGGTAGTTCCCGTCGCTCTGTGCATTGCTGCCGGAGCTGAGTGATCCATCCGACTTTTGGGTCGAATCCTGCTGGGCCGGGCTGCCGTTGCTCAACTGGGTGGCGGTTACAAGTACCTTGTGGAACGTCAACTGGGTGCCTGCGGACTGCGTAGCCGTCTGCCCTGCCCCGTTGGTGGACGATTCGGTGAGGGAAATAAAGATGCCCACCGTGTCGCCGGCGGAGATCTTTCCGCCAACTACGCGTTCGATAGGGAGCTTGAGGGAGATCTCCTGCATTCCATCGGGAACGGCGACTCGTGACGGTCCAAGGAACGATTCCTTTTCCACGAGACGGCTCGACAACAGTTGCTCGCCGGGAACCAGGGCAACGGCTGTGACCTTCGAGCCCAGGGAGTTCAGATCGGTCACGCTGTCAGCGGTGAGCGCTGACTTGGGGAGCGGCTTCTTGGCCACCGACCCTCCCAAATCGCTGACTGCTGTTCCTGCAGGAACGGCGGACTGAACCACGAAGACTTCCGAGGTCTCGGTTCCGGCCATGGCACGGGCATCCGCGCTCTGTACGTATGTAATAAGAAGGACGGTGCCGGTTATCGCGATGACTAGCGCGGCGATGCCTCCCAGTAGGCGTGCTTTCACTTTCTTCCCCTTAGTTGTTGCTTTACTTGATCAGCCCGATGACAATGACGTTGCCATTGGGTGTGGTGGAACCTCCGGTGAAGAGGTTGGGGTCCGCGGAGTATCCGACGAACGTTCCGTAAAGACCCTTTTGACTCCCGGTGAAAACGTTGGTTGGGTCATATTTGGCCTGACCAGTAAAGTTCCATGCCTGGAGCTTGAACCCGGCCCACTTTTCGATGTAGTACTGCACGCTGGATCCATTGCATGAGCCGAACTGGGCTGCAGGCATTCCGGCGCAGGTGTACTTGTAGACCGGAAGCGCAACGGTGGAGTTGG
The DNA here is from genome assembly GCF_042882685.1 of Pseudarthrobacter sp. NPDC058196. Classification (NCBI taxonomy): domain Bacteria; kingdom Bacillati; phylum Actinomycetota; class Actinomycetes; order Micrococcales; family Micrococcaceae; genus Pseudarthrobacter; species Pseudarthrobacter sp. NPDC058196. The sequence goes on along the minus strand of NZ_JBHVVN010000012.1, from coordinate 27,250 downwards.
CGAGCGACGGATTAAGCGCCGGGTTGAAGAGGTCGATGCAGCCGTTTGGAACGGCGGCTCCTGCGCTTGTCATGCTCCACTGCCCAACTTCGGCGGTAACCTTGCAATCCGTGGTGTTGTCAGGTTTCAGCCACGCGAAGCCGCCTGGAATGATCTGATTCGAGGGGTTGAGTCCATTGCAATCCTGGGCTCCTCCGCCCCCGCCTTGGGTGAGGATTTTGTGGGGCAGCCCGTCATCTGTGAATTCGCAGGTGGCGAAAGTCAACGGGAGGATGGAAATACCTTTAGTGACGTACTTCCACTTGGCCGTTGCTGTAGCGCCTACCGTCACTGGTGGAGCGTTAAGGGCGCTGGCAAACATCTTGGTCAGGAAGCCGGCATTGGTACTGCCATCTTTTGTAGACGTAGTCACGGAGACTTGGCCCGCGACTGAAAGATCAACTGACTGAACTGTCGACTGCGCGTCCAAGGAGTTGCTGTTGGCAAGTGACGAGGCAAGGGCAACAGCACTGGCTTGGGAGCAACCTGAGGCTGCGCAAAGATCCACCGCAGCCAGGGCCCCGGCGTCTGCGGCATTCTGCAACTGTGCCCGTTCCGCATATATCTGGCCTGTGTCCACCGCGAGGGCGCCCGCACCTAGAAGAACCAGCATCATCACTGCCACAAGAACACCAGCAGCGCCCCGCTCGCCGGCTTTGTTATCCGGATTCATCCGCCGCATCGCATGGCTCCTACTCCGGTGAGCCCGACTGAGGAGCCAAAGAGGCCTGTCATCGTTGGCGCGCTGTAGGTAATCGTTACCTTCATCGTGGTATCCGGTGTGCAGGCCGTGGGGGAGAAGGTGTAGCTGAACGGGCCGGTGAGACCCGGTGCCCCGGCTACCGCCGCGGCTTTGGCGTCGGTCTGGCTGTTCTTGACAGCCATGGTCCTAGCGGCCTCCCTGGCTGCCTGGGTCACGGAAATTTGGGCGTTGTAGGCGTTCGCGAACTCGACGATTCCTACGACTACGGACAGAAGGATGGGAGCCACCAGTGCAAACTCCACAGCTACTGCGCCGCGGCTCTTGTGTTCCGTGTTTGCTTTGCGGATCTTTTTCAACGGATCCCCCGAGGTTGATTGCGTTTTTCGGTTGTGCCGCGGTTGGTGCGCGGCACAACCGAAAGTGGGTTGGCTACCAGGTGCCGACTGTCGAGCCCAGGCTGGAGAACCAGGTGTTCAGCGCCGTGCCGAAGGCAGTGACGCCGATGATGATGAGGAGTGCGATGAATGCCACGAGGAGCGAATACTCTGTCGCGGTTGCACCCTTTTCCGGGGAGATGCGGTCCTTGCAGCCCGCAACAAAGGCGAGCACGGAGACCATGAATGAAGTCATTTCTGTCCCTAATGTCTTGTTTTGGCACGGTCGCTGATGCGCCGGCTGATCGCCCCAGGCGATCCCTGACTGGCAGCTTTGAAAGGTTCATCGCTGCCACGAAATGCGCCGCGCCTGCTGGACGGCAAAGACGCGGCGCACTCGGGAGGCTCCGACCTACCAGGTGCCGACCCGGGATCCCAGGCTGGAGAACCAGGTGTTAAGCGCACCGCCGAAGGCGGTGACGCCCACGATGATGAGCAGGGCGATGAAGGCCACGAGCAGCGAGTACTCGGTGGCGGTCGCGCCCTTTTCCGAGGAGAAGCGATCCTTGACGCCGGCAACGAATGCCATCATCGAGACCATGAGAGAAGTCATTTTATTGTCCTTAATTCGGTGAAATTGAAGTGATTTTTATTTCAACGAATTTCCAGCTGCCCCCATAAATCCTTAGCGGCTGGACTTCGCTAAGAAGAGATTGTCATTTCTGCCGAAGGGCAACAATGCGTAGTGGTACTCGACTTTTAGGCGGCGCGCTGAATGGACGTACTCGAATACTCGGAAAGGTACCTAGGGCGCGATCGGCTTGTTCCATCGAGTACTTGGATGGGCGCGCTTCAACCCGAGCGCAAGGAGTCGCTCAATCGCAGTTCGTGCTATTGGATGAGCAGTGCTGTAAGGGCCAGGGCGCCAAGCATGGCGGGGCCGTGTGGCACTTCCATGGCCATATTCCGGCGTTTTCTGCTAAGGAGCACCGCGGTGCCCACGCCGTTCACGATGAAGCCCAGAAGGCCGCCGTAGAGCAGCTGGCTCCAACCTAGGTACCCCAGGTAAAGGCCGACGGGCGCCGCCAGTTTCACATCGCCCATGCCGATGCCACCAGGCGAAATTAACGCCAAAATAAGGTAGGCGGCGAACAAAATGACGGCGCCAAGGAGAGCCCGGACGAAGTCATCAGCTTGCTGACTAAATAATAGGGGGGCTGCCAACAGGACAATGCCGGCGACTAAGAGAATGAATACGAGCTGGTTAGGCAATAAATGCAGGGCCACGTCCACTCTGGAAAGTTGAACGCCTATCACTGCCAGGAGGATTAGGGCCGGCAGGCCCGGTATATTGCCAAAGCGCAAAATGAATGCGACGCAGACGGCGCCGGTGAGTGCCGCCGTCGTAATCCGAACCCGCAGCGCCGGGAGGCCGCCCAGCCGAGGGAGCAGCCGCGCAATCAGGGTCTCAGCCACCGGGGAGAGGAAACACCCGAGCAAGCCAATGGCAATTACCATGAGCCAACCGGCCGAGCCGCCGCCCCCCACTGATACCACTGGTCCCCCTACGTTGGTTGGGCCGGCCCATGACGAGCCCACCGCCGGCTACCCCATTTTGACCCTGAACCACCTGACGCGCTAATCTAGGTAGTCGTTGTGCGTGTCCTATTCCGATGGTGCGTGCCCGCTTGAGGATCCGGTTGCAGGATAACTACTCAACGAGCACATTCGGAACCTCAGGATGACTGGTTACATGGAGCCCTCACCTCTGTTCCGGTAGCGCGCAGACAGTAGGTGCGCGAGCTAGCGACACCTAAACAAGAACGCCAGAACAAGAACGAGGCAAACACCGTGCGTACGTACACCCCGAAGCCCGGCGATATCAACCGCCAGTGGCACGTCATTGACGCCACCGACGTTGTCCTTGGTCGTCTTGCAAGCCAGACCGCAATCCTGCTGCGCGGCAAGCACAAGGCCACTTTCGCGTCCCACATGGACATGGGCGACTTCGTCATCATCATCAACGCTGAAAAGGTTGCCCTCACCGGCGCCAAGCTGGAGCAGAAGCGCGCATACCGCCACTCCGGTTACCCGGGCGGCCTGACCTCCGTCAACTACGCGGAACTGCTGGAATCCAACCCGGTCCGCGCCGTTGAGAAGGCCATCAAGGGCATGCTCCCCAAGAACTCCCTCGCTGCACAGCAGCTGGGCAAGCTGAAGGTGTACCGCGGTGCTGAGCACCCGCACGCCGCCCAGCAGCCCAAGACTTTCGAAATCACCCAGGTCGCCCAGTAGTCCTGGCCACCAAACAACTTATCTATACAAGGAGAATCGTGGCTCAGAACGAAGAGACCACCGAGGCCGTCGAGGCCGAGGAAAACCTGACCAGCTACACCTCTGAGAGCTCAGCTTCCGAAGCTGCTCCCAAGAAGGAACGCCCGGCCCTGACCGTTGCCGGCGCAGCTGTTGGCCGCCGCAAGGAAGCCGTTGCACGCGTTCGCGTTGTGCCCGGCTCCGGCAAGTGGACCATCAACGGCCGCGAGCTGGCGAACTACTTCCCCAACAAGCTGCACCAGCAGGACGTCAACGAGCCCTTCAAGATCCTTGATCTTGAAGGCGCCTACGACGTCATCGCCCGTATTCACGGTGGCGGCATCTCCGGCCAGGCAGGCGCCCTGCGCCTCGGCATCGCGCGTTCGCTGAACGAGATCGACGTCGAAAACAACCGCCCGACCCTGAAGAAGGCCGGTTACCTGTCCCGCGACGCCCGTGTCATCGAGCGTAAGAAGGCCGGTCTCAAGAAGGCCCGCAAGGCCCAGCAGTACTCCAAGCGCTAAAACCGCTTGCACAGGAGCCCGTCCCGCTGTTCAGCGGGGCGGGCTTTTTTGCGCGCCGGACTTCCTTGAGACGGTCAACCGGACCGCGTTTCCGGCAGCAGGCGCGTCAAGCCAGTCGAGTAGATCAGGCTCCTGTGCTCACATGATGCGTTTGGACAGGTCATAAATCCCCTGTCCACCTTCCATCTCGAGCTTAAAATGCGCCCTTACCCAGTCTGAAATTTCACTGACCGTGCTGACCTTTGACTGGGTCGCCAAGAACCCGTCCTGGGGCAGGAAGTAGCAAATCTTTCCGTCCTCTACGCGGTCTTTGAAGGCCTGGAGGGTGGGTGACGGGTCTGACCCGGCGAATCCACCGAGCGGCATGACCGGCCGTCCAGACTCAAGCTGGAGTCGTGCGGCTGTCTGCGAGGCAGTGGTGGCAGCTGCCCAAAGGCACGTTCTAGAGGAGGCTGTAAGTTTGTCGAGAATGGCGGCGTTTGGCGTTTGGCCGAAGGCAACGTCATACGCCCAAGCAGGGTTCCCGTGTTTCATGTCATCCAGAAAGCGATTGATGCTCGTTCGGCTTTTGGTCAGCTGCCCGGAAACGGGGTTGGAACCGTTCTGCGGGAGCGTTGTATTGAGAGCTGATGTGACGAGGGGCCCCGCCAACATGGCTGCCACCGCTATGCTTGCGGCCCCCACCTCAAGCCAGCGGGCCGGGGGCCGTACAACCGACAGCGCTGCGCCCAGAGAGCCTAGGAGCATGATTCCGTTGCCAAGCCACTCCGGCCAGCCAACCACGCTGCTCAGGATGAGCCAAGCGCACACCGCCGTAGCCAGGATGTCGACCGCTGTGACCACTCTGACAACAAACACGCGGTGATGCTTCATATAGATTGCGCCGGCAACGCCGAGGGTGAGGGCCAGCGGCGCCGAGAGCGCCTCCGTGTAGTAGGTGTGGATCTGATTTCCCATAAAGCTCAGGACGAGATAGGTACCCAGGAACCAGGTGACGGCCACAAAGGCGAGTGCCCTTGCCCCGCGTTCGCGGGGTAGCAACCTCCACGCGAGAACTGTCAAGAGTGCGCCGATAATCGCCGCGGGCAGCATCCATCCGATTTCCTGGCCGTAGTTCGCATTTAGAAGCCGCGCAAGCCCAGCGTCTGAGTCCACCTGCCTGAACTGTTCGGGTATTAGGTTTGCGACTGGACCAGCGTCCGTTCCAACTATGCGGTCCAACCCGTTGTAGGCCAAGGTCAATTCCAGCACGCTGTTGGACTGTGAGCCTCCGACGTATGGCCGCATTCCCGCAGGGATCAGGTCTACTACCGTCATCCAGAAACCGCCAGTAAGAACCATCACAGCACCTGAAATGGCGGAATTCTTCAGCCTTCTGGACCAGGCCGCGTTGCCCCAGAACAGATACGCAACACTTACGCTCGGGAGGACCAAGAGCCCTTGAAGCTGTTTGGTCATGAAAGCCAGACCCACCGCGACGCCTGCGAGGATGAGATACCTCAACCGGTTGGACTCGATCGCATGCTGCACCGCATACACGGAGATAAGCATCAGCAGAAGCATGAGAGGGTCCGGGTTGTTATACCGAGACATCAAGACCACGATGGGCGTAGTGAAGAATACGCCGGCAGCAAAAAGTGCAGGTATCGCTGGGAAATTCTTACGAACGATAACGTAAATGAGCAGTGTAGATATAACGCCCATAATTGCTTGCGGGGCCAATATTCCGATGGGCGTAAATCCGAACATCTTCGTGGAAATCTCCATAACCCACAAGCTGAGTGGCGGCTTGTCAACGGTAATGGAATTGCCCCAGTCCGAGGATCCGAAAAATGCGGAACCCAAGTTCTGCGTGCCGGACTGGACTGCTGCGCTGTAGAAGTAGTTAGCCCAGCCGTTGATACCCAGGTTCCAGAAGTGGAGAATCCCGTTCAACACCAAAAGGAGCAACAAAACCGGCCGCTCCCACACAGGATCTTGCCGGCGCCCCCTTACGAAGCCACGAAGAAACCGGGCGGCCGCCCCTCTATAGTCAGCCCCGAAGGTCGTAGATAGTGACGCCGTCAACGTTCTCCCCCTTGAAGTTCGACTGAACCCACTCCGTGATCAGGGCGGCGTCCCGGCCGAGGGGGATACCGTCAACGATCGTCTGTTGCCAGATGAAATAGGCGATGCGCTTACTCGACACCATGGACTTGAACTGGTCAAGAGTGGGAGCGGGGTCCGTGCCGAGCCAGCCTCCCAAGGCGATCACTGGGCGCTGCGAAGACAACTGATATTGGGCTGCGTTCTGGGCCGTGTAGGTGGCTGCGGCCCATTCGGATTCCCCAGCGTTCTGCAGCATCGCAGTCACTTCGGGCGATGGTTCTACACCGAACCCAAGTTGGCGGGCAAGGGGCGGATCGCCGCGGCGTGCGGCGTCAAGATGTGCTGAGAGCGTTCCGGGATTGTTGCTCACGGGCCCGGACAAGGGATTTGTCCCGAAGTGGGGGGTGGAAAGCGTGATCGTGTCCGTTGCCAGCGGACCCCATATCAACACGAGGACGATGAGTACGTTCGTGATCCGGACTTGAATCCTGGACGCAGCCAAGAGCCAGCCTGCCGCCGCCAAAAGCGTTATGACGATTGCGCTGATTGGCCAAATGCCCCAACCGTCACTGTATTCAAAAATCCGGGTCGCTACGTAACCTGTTCCCAACAACAGAACAACGCCCATCGCCCGAGGGATCAACCGGCCACGGAGCCTCCACAACAGGGCGACGCCCATCGGGATGACCAGCGCAATCGGGGCGGCAAGGGAAAATACGTAGTACGTATGCGTCATGGTTCCCATGAAGCTCAATACGATATAGGCGGTCGCGAGCCAAGCTACGGAGATCGTCATGAGCCCGGTTTTTGACTTGGAGGCGTGGCCCGACTGTCGCCACAACATCACCAAGGCGAGCGTGCACGTCAGTGCCGTAAACAGCAGCCATGCGCCCTCAGGAGCGAAGTTTGCATTGAACAGCCGGCTGAGTCCGCCGTCGTAGGAACTTGCTGGGAGGTCTTCCGCGCTCGGTGCAGCACCCGTCTCAGGATTAGTGCTAAATCGCAGGAATCTGGCCAGTCCGTTGTAGTCGATAGTGAGTTCGAGCATGCTGTTTGTAGCAGAACCCCCGACGTACGGCCTGCTTCCCGCGGGGATGAGGTCGACCACAATGAGCCACCAGCCGCCGCTGACGATGAGTGCGCCGAGCGAACCCAAGAGCCGGTTTATCCGTGATCCGATTGTTCCCGTGCCACAGAGAACGATTGCCAGGACAAAGGCTGGAATTGGCAGGAAGGCTTGGATTTGCTTCGCCATGAATCCAAGCCCCAGAGCCGTTCCTGCCAGGAGAAACCAAGACCAGCGGTTGCTCTCGAGGGCGCGGACGACGAAGTACGTTGCGGCGACCGTCAGCAGGCCCATGAGGGGTTCCGGGTTGTTGTACCGGGACATGAGGACAACTACCGGCGTGGTCGCATAGATGAGGCCGCCCAGCAGTGCCGGCGCGGCCGCATGGTTTCGGCGGATGATCTTGTAGATAAGCCAGGTGGTGGCTACCCCCATCAGGGCTTGCGGCACAAGAAGGGACCAGGAATTGAGGCCGAACATACGGACCGACAGCGCCATGATCCAGATGCTCAGAGGCGGCTTGTCGACGGTGATGAGGTTCCCCGCGTCGAGGGAACCGAAGAAGAAGGCCCTCCAGTCTTGGGACCCCGCCAGCGCGGCTGCGGAATAGTAAGGATTGGCCCATCCATTGCGGTCCAGGGCCCAGAGGAACGACACGGCGGTTGCAGCCAACAGCCCGACCAAGGCCACGTGTTCCCACCTGGCGTGATTCCGGGCAATCGGGCCGGCGGGGGCAAAAACCTTGTTCGCCTCTCTGATGCTCAACGGACTGTCTGTCCAACAGGCCGGAAAGCGAGAAGGGCCGAACGTCCGTCACTGCGGCGAACCCTGAACACCCAAAGGCGAAGAAGCACGAACCGCAGCAATGTGGCGAAGACGTTGGCGGCGGTCAGGACCAAGAGTTCGGTGCTTGGGGCTGGGTCCAAATTCGCCGCGTGCAGGACCAGCAGCGCCGAGGACGTTATAGCCCATGCCAGAAGGAAGACGACGAGGCCCTGGAATTGTTGGGTAAACAGCTTCGCTGGACCGCTAATGCCGAAGGTGAAGCGCCTGTTCGCGGCAGTGTTGCCAACGGCCGTCAGCAGCAGGGCAAGGAAATTAGCCTGCTGTGCACCAAAGGGTCCTTGGAGAACCAAATACAACAATGCGAAGGCGAGGGTTGAAATAACGCCAACGAGCCCGAACCTGACCACCTGGCCGAAAAAGCTGGGTCGGCCCGGTGGGACTATCGGTCCGCGGCCGAGTTCGGCATAGATTGCCTGGACGGGAATCGAACCTCTCACCAAGGAACCAGCGACGCGAACCATCCCACGAAGATCGTCCACGGCTGTTTGTTTGATGTTGACCCGGCTATCGGGGTCATCAATCCAGTCGACCGGGATTTCGTGGATCCGCAGCCCCGAGCGTTCAGCGATGATCAACAACTCGGTATCGAAGAACCAGCCGTTGTCTTCGACGTGCGGGAGCAATCGCTTGGCGACATCGGCCCGTATTGCCTTGAATCCGCACTGCGCATCGGAGAACCGGACCTGCATCGTGCGGCGGAGCAGGAAATTATAGGAGCGGGAGATAAATTCCCGCTTAGGGCCGCGACTGACGCGTGAGCTCTGGCCCAGTCTTGTGCCGATGGAAATGTCCGAATGCCCGGACAGGAGTGGTGCGACAAGCGGCGGGAGGGCGGCAAGATCCGTGGACAGGTCCACGTCCAAGTAGGCCAAGACCTTTGCCTCCGAAGCGCTCCAAGCATCGCGAAGCGCGAAACCGCGCCCTTTGACCTCAAGGCGGCGATACTCGACATTGGGCAGTTGCTCGCTGAGCCGGGCAGCAATCGCCGGAGTCCTGTCGGTGCTCGCATTGTCGGCAATGGTTATCTTCCATGTCGACGGCATTTCCTGTGAGAGATATTCGGAGAGTCTTGAGATGCTGTGTTCGAGTACGGCTTCCTCATTGAAAACCGGTACTACAATTTCGAGCGCCAAGCCCCCATAGCTAGGTGTCATGCATCAGAGATTAGGGCTGGCCTGTGCCGGCCGCGAGGGCTTTTGGTAAAGACACGTACACGACAGAAGAATCAAGTAGTGCACCTGGCCGGCCTCGCTCTGAAGCAGGTAGTTACTACTGGGGACCGCCCGCCGCCGAATCATTACTGTCAGTGCGCATGGGGGATGAGACAGCAAACCGGGGGTCATCCCGATACGGCGCACTTGACGGGCTAAGGGGACTGGCCGCCGCAGTAGTGGTGATTCACCATTGCTTCCTGGTCTCCCCGAGCCTGGCCCTTGCCGTTGCCGGTATTGACACTGGCAACGCTGAACCGTGGGTGTGGTGGAGCACCTTCACGCCTGCGCACTTGCTATGGGCGGGCACCGAGGCGGTTTACGTCTTTTTTATTCTTTCCGGATTTGTTCTCACGCTTCCCTTCCTGGGAGTTTTTCGGCCAACCTGGCGGGCGTACTATGCAAAGCGATTTGTCCGGATTTACCTTCCAGTCTGGGCGTCCTTGGCCGTTGCGTTGCACTTGGCGTGGATCGTCCCGCGCACGGGGAGCCCGGACCTTAGCGCGTGGCTGCTCATTCATGATGAGTCTCCGAATGTGTTTGCTGACGGGGTCCTCATTGGTGGTGCAGACTCTCTTAATTCGCCACTCTGGTCACTGCAATGGGAAATGCTGTTCTCCTTAACGCTCCCTCTCTATGTGGTTTTGGCGCTGCGGATTAGAAAGGCTTGGCTGCCGTGCCTTCTAACGCTTTTTTCGTTGATCGCTGTCGGAACGGTCACCTATCTCCCGGCAATCGTTTACATGTCCATGTTCGGCATCGGTGTACTCATGGCAGTGCGGAGGAACTCGCTGGAACAATTCGGACGCACTCTCAGTCGAGTCAAATGGATTGGTCTCATTGCGTCGTCATTGCTGCTGCTGGCGTCGCGGTGGCTGTTCCCGCAACTTCCCACGGTGATATGCATGGCGTGCATCGGTGGTTCGCTATTGGTGTTCGCTTTCATTGCCTGCCCGCCCGTAGCCGGTGCAGCCAACCATCGAATCCTGCAATGGCTTGGCACCCGATCCTTCAGCCTGTACCTGGTGCACGAGCCGATCGTGGTATCGATCGGTTTCATGTCCCATATTTCGAACCCGTTGCTCCTCACCGCCTTGGCCGTACTGCCCTCGTTGGCTGCAACCGAATTATTCTTTCGGTTTGCCGAACGGCCAAGCCACCTACTTGCTGGACACATCGGCCGTCTTGTGGGCAGCAAGGTTCGCCGATCACCGCAGCTTCTTACGGCCCGGCCATAGTCAGATCGCCGCCCGTGAAGGAACCGCCCCCGAAGCCCAACGCCCCATCCTCTACACTTGACCGGTGTCTAGATTATTTGGAACTGATGGTGTCCGGGGGTTGGCCAACGGCCTGCTGACAGCTGAGCTAGCCCTGCAGCTGGCCCAGGCGGCCGCCGTCGTGCTCGGCCATGACCGCAACTCCAACGGCTCCCGCCCGCGCGCGGTGCTGGCACGCGACCCGCGCGCCAGCGGCGAATTCATCGCTGCCGCAGTGGAGGCTGGCCTCGCCAGCTCGGGCATCGACGTCTATGACGCGGGTGTCCTGCCCACCCCGGCGGCGGCCTATCTCGTGGCGGACCTGGACGCGGACTTCGGAGTCATGATTTCCGCGTCCCACAACCCTGCGCCGGACAACGGCATCAAGTTCCTCGCCCGCGGCGGCAAGAAGCTGCCGGACGAGGTCGAGGACGCCATTGAAGCCCAGCTGAGCAAGGAAGCCGTCCGCCCCACCGGATCCGAGGTGGGACGCATCCAGCGCTTTTCCGACGCCGAAGACCGCTACATCGTCCATCTCCTGCGCACGCTGCCGCACCGCCTCGACGGCCTCACGGTTGTCCTCGACTGCGCCAACGGCGCCGCCAGCGGCTGCTCACCCCAACTCTTCAAGGACGCCGGCGCCCGCCTCATCGTCATCGGCGCCGATCCCGACGGCCTGAACATCAACGACGGCGTCGGCTCCACCCACCTGGGCCCCCTTAAGGAAGCCGTGGTCAAGCACGGCGCGGACCTGGGGATCGCCCACGACGGTGACGCCGACCGCTGCCTGGCCGTTGACCACGAAGGCAATGAGGTGGACGGCGACCAGATCATGGCCATCCTCGCGGTGGCCCTCAAGAAGTCCGGGAAGCTGAAGGACAACGTCCTGGTGGCCACCGTGATGAGCAACCTGGGACTCAAGATCGCCCTCCGCGACGCCGGCATCACCATCATGGAAACGGCAGTGGGGGACCGCTACGTCCTCGAAGGCATGCGCGACGGCGGCTACAACCTCGGCGGTGAACAGTCCGGCCACGTGATTTTCTCCGACTACGCCACCACCGGTGACGGCCTCCTCACCGGCCTGCAGCTCGCCGCGCAGGTTGCCCTCACAGGCAAGCCGCTCAAGGAGTTGGCCACCGTGATGACCAAGCTCCCGCAGGTCCTCATCAACGTCAAGGGTGTGGACCGCAGCAAGGTGGGCAGCAATGACGTGCTGGCCCAAGCGGTGGGGGCGGCGGAAGCGGCGCTCGGCGACACCGGCCGCGTCCTCCTCCGGCCTTCCGGCACCGAGCCCGTTGTCCGGGTGATGGTTGAGGCCGCCGACGAAGAAACCGCCCAGTCAATCGCCGAGCACCTGGCACAGGTGGTCCGCGCAGAACTCGCGCTGGAACTCGTCGCCGACTGAAAACGCGAACCGGAAGATCGGCAACTCCTGACAACATGCAATGCAGGAGTTGCCGATTGCGGGACCTCGTGGTCACCCCCCCCTTAGGGGAACGCCGGGGGCGGTATGTGCATCCGCGGACAGCTTGTCTAAAAGAGACCGGGAACGAAGCGCTTACTTCGCAGCTTGTATGCTGAATACTCGGGCAAGTTCTCTTCTAGTAGAAGCTCTTCCTGTATCGCCCGGTAGACCTGAATTGCGGCAAGTGCCAAAAGAATTGCCGTTTTTAACAGCGTGGGACTGAAACACACTGCGCCGATCAGAGTCACCATCTCGCCGACGTAAAGGGGGTTACGGATCAACCGATAGGGACCGTGCTGCACAAGCGTTCTCACCTGCGGTTCTACGCCAAAGCTCTTACCGAGCGTTATCAGGGACCAAACAGTGAAGGACATTCCCAGAACCATGAGCCCCACCGCAAACGAAGCGAATCCCTCAGGTACTTCCGAGTCGCCGGCAAACACGAATAGGAAAGACAGGAAGCTGCCGACGTAAGCAGCGACCGTGGGCATAATCCCTCCTCTCCGGGCACTTGCAGGCTTTCTGGTGAGAAGGAAAAAGACCAGCAGGATGTAGAAAACGGTCAGCAGGACTTGGTAGGTAAGGTGCAACGCAGTGTCAATGACAGAAGCCGAAGAGCCGTTCGCACCTGAGAAAAGTGCGGAGATTGACCACAATAACAAGAGCGTCATGATCGGAACCATAATCACCCGTTCAAGGTCAATTGCGCTTAACTGCTTGCGAAGATTCATCAAAAAGCCTTCCAGAGAGTTGCAGACTCGTCCAAAACATCGCAGTCACTATTCCGCGGCCTCCCCGGTTGAGGTGGCAGTGTAGTTAGCTTAGTTGTCCTCTGGGATTACCGGGCCGAGACTTGCCTAAGGTCGAAGCGCAGTTTGGCACTGTAATTTGCACAAGTACTCTGTCCCAATCGTCGTCGCCGATCTGCAACGAGGTAGTGCATCTCAACCGGTTTGCAAAGTTGGCAGCAATGACGTGCTGGCCCAAGCGGTGGGGGCGGCGGAAGCGGCGCTCGGCGACACCGGCCGCGTCCTCCTCCGGCCTTCCGGCACCGAGCCCGTTGTCCGGGTGATGGTCGAGGCCGCCGACGAAGAAACCGCCCAGTCAATCGCCGAGCACCTGGCACAGGTGGTCCGCGCAGAACTCGCGCTGGAACTCGTCGCCGACTGACCGGCAACAGCCCAACCAAAAGTGGCCCGCCTCCCAAGGGAAGCGGGCCACTATTGCTTAGGCAAAATAAGGCGTTACGGGTTCCGGCTCTGGAGGGAATCGCGGATCTCGGTCAGCAGCGCGATCTGCGGGTCTTCTGCCGCTTCTTCCTTCACGCCCTGGTTGATGCCCAGGCGGCGGTTGCGCCGTTCGATCATGTGGTTCATGGGCATAACCACCACAAAGTAGATGGCGGCGGCGATCAGCAGGAAGTTAACGATCGCCGTCAACAGGACACCGAACTCCATGGCGTTGCCGTTGAAGTCCACTTTGGCAAAGCTGTCGAAGTTCGGGGATCCCACAAGTCCTGCAATGAACGGCATGAGCACCTTGTTCACCAGTGCGGTGACAACCGCGCCGAATGCAGTACCCATGACAACAGCGACGGCAAGGTCAACGACGTTGCCTTTCATGATGAAATTCTTGAATCCTGTCAGCATGGGACCCACGCTAGCCCACAGCCGTAGGCCTCCGGATGACGCGGAGGTAAATTCCTCCCGCGTGTCAGGCCGGTCCGGGCCACTGCGCCCCTCACAGGTAGGCGGGCGCCGCCTCCAGGCCGAAGTATTCCTCCAGCGTCCCGATGCCGCGCTTCGCCATGTCCGTGGCCGCCTCAACCCCTACGAACCGAAGGTGCCAGGGCTCGTAGTAGTACCCGGTGATGGGGTGCAGCATCCACGGGTACCGCACTACGAAACCGAACCGGTAGGCGTTCGCTTTCGCCCAGGTGGCCGCCGGCTGGTCCGCGAAACATGGCTGGAAGCTGCACGCCCCGCCGCCGTCCCCGATGTCGAAGGCCCACCCCGTCTGGTGCTCCGAATGGCCGGGCCGCGCGCTCGCTGTGTCGGCGTCGGCCTGCCCCCGCGCGGCGACGTACCCGTTGTAGGTGGTCACCTGCGTGCTGTACGAGCGGTAGCCGCTGGCCAGGACCATCGCCACGCCATCCCGCGCCGCGGCCGCGAACATCGCCTCGGCCGCCGCCGCCGTCGTGCTGTTGAGCAGAACCGCTTCACCCGAAGCGGAAATGGCGACGGCGGGACGCACCAAATCAGCCGGCGCATAGTCCGCGGGCGCCAACGGCCGGTGCTTGTTAACGATGACCCACTGGCTCGCCGGGTCGTCCAGTGAGAACTGCCGCGCCATCGTGGCGGACGGAGACGGTGTGGGGGACGCTGCTTCCGGCGGCTGACCCACGGTGGCCGCGTCCGCCGTCGGGCCCGCTGATGCGGTGACGGCGGCAGGGGAGGGAGGCGCGGTCGACGGCGCCGCCGCCTTGGGTGCCTCCGGCGTGCAGGCTGCCAGGACCGTCAGCCCGGCCCCTGCGGCGAGGAAGCGGGCGAAGCTGCGGCGCGTGGCCGGTCCGCATTGGTAGCACACGTGTGCTAGACCTTCCGGAGGAGCATGCGGCGGATGGAATGGTCCGCCTCTTTGGTCAGCACCAGCTGCGCCCGGCCCCTGGTGGGCAGGACGTTTTCCTCCAGGTTGGGCTCGTTGATCCGCTTCCAGATGTCCCGCGCGGTGCTCTCGGCTTCCTCATCGGAGAGGGTGGCGTAACGGTGGAAGTAGGATTCCGGCTGCGCGAACGCGGTGCTCCGCAGCTTCCGGAACCGGTCCACGTACCACTCCTCGATGTAGGAGGTCTTCGCATCGACGTAGATGGAGAAGTCGAAGAAGTCGCTCAGCGCAAGCCCCTGGCGTCCGTCATGCCGCGGCCGGGCCGGCGCCAGCACGTTCAGGCCCTCCACGATCAGGACGTCCGGCCGGCGCACCACCACTTCCTTTTCCGGCACGATGTCGTAGGTGACGTGGGAGTACCAGGGTGCCCGCACTTCCTCGGCGCCGCCCTTGATTTCGCTCACAAAGCGCAGGAGCGCCCGGCGGTCGTAAGACTCGGGGAACCCCTTCCGGTCCAGCAGTTGCCGGCGCTTGAGCTCAGCGAGGGGGTACAGGAAACCGTCGGTGGTGATCAGTTCCACATTGGGCGTCCCGGGCCAGCGGCGCAGCATCTCGCGCAGCACGCGGGCGATGGTGGACTTGCCTACCGCCACGGAGCCGGCCACCCCTATGACGAACGGGGTGCGCTGGGTCTGCTCGCCCAGGAAGGTGGTGGTGGCGGCGTGCAGCTGCCCGGCGGCCTCCACATACAGGTGCAGGAGTCGCGAGAGGGGCAGGTAGACGTCGCGGACTTCGTTCATGTCCAAGGGGTCACCGAGCCCGCGCAGGCGCAGCACATCCTCTTCGTTAAGGGGCTGTTCCATCTGGGCTGCGAGCCGGGACCAGGTATGCCGGTCCAGCTCCACGAACGGCGAGGCACCCTCCCCGTTCGCTTCATTGCGTTGCGAAGTCACGCTAAAGATTCTGCCCCGCGCCCGGCGCATCGCGAAATGACGCCCCTGCTCAGCGCGGCGGCGCCCGTCACGCAAGCCCTCATGAAAGCCGTGCGCGGACGCCTCCCGGTTTAGAGCAACCGGCACGCTGCCGATAGTCTTGTGCCTATGTGTGGAATCGTGGGTTACGTAGGCCGTTCGACCGACGGTGCAATTAACGGTCACAGCGCGTTGGACGTTGTCCTTGAAGGGCTCCGCCGCCTGGAGTACCGCGGTTATGACTCTGCCGGTGTGGCAGTGGTGTCCGAGGGCGCCATCGAGTCGCGGAAGAAGTCCGGAAAGCTGAGCAACCTGATCGCTGAGCTTGAGGCGCACCCGCTGCCCGAGACGGTGACCGGGATCGGGCACACCCGCTGGGCGACGCACGGCGGTCCCACGGACCGGAACGCGCACCCGCACCTGGCGGATGGCGGCAAGCTGGCCGTGATCCACAACGGCATCATCGAGAACTTCGCCGAGCTCAAGCTCGAGCTGCTTGAAAAGGGCGTCACCTTCCTCTCCGAAACGGACACCGAAGTGGCCGCTGCACTGCTGGCCGACATCCTCCGGAACAAGTTGGGCGGGGATACCGCGAACGGCGGACTGACCCATGCCATGGAGCTGGCCTGCCAGCGCCTTGAAGGCGCCTTCACCTTGCTGGCCGTGCACGCGGATCAGCCCGACGTCGTCGTGGCCGCCCGCCGCAACTCACCGCTGGTGGTGGGCCTGGGCGACGGTGAGAACTTCCTGGGCTCGGACGTGTCCGGGTTTATCGACTACACCCGCCGGGCCGTGGAGCTGGGCCAGGACCAGATCGTGACCATCACCGCGGACAAGGTGGAAATCACCGATTTCTACGGCAACCCGGCCCAGGGCAAGGAATACCACGTTGACTGGGACCCGGCCTCGGCGGAAAAGGGCGGCTTCTCATCCTTCATGGAGAAGGAGATAAACGACCAGCCGGACGCCGTGGCCCAGACCCTGCTGGGACGCTCGGATATCAAGGGCAAGCTGACCCTGGACGAGCTCCGGATTGACCCTGAACTGCTGAAGCAGGTCAACAAGATCATTGTGCTGGCCTGCGGTACCGCGGCCTACGCGGGCATGGTGGCCAAGTACGCCATCGAGAACTGGTGCCGGATTCCCACCGAGGTGGAACTGGCGCACGAGTTCCGCTACCGCGATCCCATCCTGGACGAGAACACCCTGGTGGTGTCCATCAGCCAGTCCGGCGAAACCATGGACACCCTGATGGCGGTCCGCTACGCCCGCGAACAGGGTGCCAAGACCATCTCCATCTGCAACACCAACGGCTCCACCATCCCGCGTGAATCCGACGCCGTCCTGTACACCCACGCCGGGCCGGAAATCGCCGTCGCCTCCACCAAGGCCTTCCTTGCGCAGATCACGGCCGCCTACCTGCTGGGCCTGTACCTCGCGCAGCTGCGCGGCAACATCTTCTTCGGCCAAATCAAGGACGTCCTGGCGGACCTGAACAAGATCCCCGCCAAGATCCAGAAGATCCTGGACAACGCCGGGCCGCTGCGCGAACTGGCCCGCAGCATGGCCAACGAGAAGTCAGTGCTGTTCCTGGGCCGCCACGTGGGATACCCCGTGGCCCTGGAAGGCGCGCTGAAGCTCAAGGAGATCGCCTATATCCACGCCGAGGGCTTCGCCGCCGGTGAGCTCAAGCACGGCCCCATCGCCCTGATCGACGAAGGCCAGCCGGTGTTCGTGGTAGTCCCGTCCCCGCGCGGACGCGATTCGCTGCACGCCAAGGTGGTCTCCAACATCCAGGAAGTCCGTGCCCGCGGCGCCCGCACCCTGGTCATCGCCGAGGAAGGCGACGAAGCCGTCAAGGCCTACGCCGAGTACGTCTTCTACGTACCGGAGACCCCCACCTTGCTCATGCCGCTGCTGACCACGGTTCCGCTGCAGATCTTCGCCGCGGAGTTGGCAGCAGCCAAGGGATACGACGTGGACCAGCCCCGCAACCTGGCCAAGAGCGTCACAGTCGAGTAGCAGTGACTCCCTCAACTGCGGGAAGCCCCGGGCCCAAAAGCCCGGGGCTTCCCGCGTTAAACCCCGCAATTGCGCTATCGGCGGACAACGCAAAGAACCTGCGCCAACGGCCGTGCACCCGGGCCTGCGGCCTAGGCCGTCACCGTAGAATGAGCGCATGATCGTAGGCATTGGGGTAGACGTAGTAGACATCGAGCGGTTCGGCCGCCAACTGGAGCGCACACCCGGGCTGAGGGACCGCTTGTTCGTCCCCGCGGAGCGGGAACTGAACACCCGCTCCCTGGCTGCCCGGTTCGCGGCAAAGGAAGCCGTGGCCAAGGTCCTCGGTGCGCCCGCCGGCATGAACTGGCAGGACTGCTGGATCGGACTTGACCACAACGGGCCCACCGTCCAGGTCAAGGGGACTGTCCTTGCGGTTGCCGAGGCCAAAGGCGTCAAGCGCTGGCACCTGTCCATCAGCCACGACGGCGGCATCGCCACCGCCACGGTCCTGGCCGAAGGCTGACCCGGCAGCCGCCGCATGATCACCGCCTACACCGGAACGCAGGTCCGGGCTGCCGAGCAACCCCTCCTTGCCGCTGGGCGCGGCAACGAACTCATGCAGCGCGCCGCGCACGGCCTGGTCGCCGCCGTCGTCCATGAACTGCGCTCGCGCGGCGCCCGCCTGTACGGGGCCGGCGTGGTGGTGTTGGTGGGTAAGGGGAACAACGGCGGAGATGGGCTCTACGCTGCTGCCTTCCTCGCCGCCCGGGGAATGCGTACGACGGCGGTGCTCACCGGAGGTGCCGCCCATCCGGACGGGCTTGGCGCATTCGAGCGCGCCGGCGGCCGGGTACACCGCCTCACTGAAGAGGCACTTCCAGAGCTCGCGGCGGAAGCCGCGCGGGCCGACGTCGTCATGGATGCCGTGCTGGGAACCGGCGCCAAGGGCGGGCTTCGGGGACTCGCCGCAGACTTCGTCCGGGCCCTTGCGGTTGCGCGGACAGCCGACGGCGCCCACGGCCTGGTGGTGGCATGCGACCTTCCCAGCGGCATCGACGCGGACACCGGAGCGGCCGCCGGCGAGGTGTTGATGGCCGACCTGACGGTGACGTTCGGGGGAGCAAAGTCCGGGCTGCTGGCCGATCCCGGAGCCGACTATGCCGGCCGCGTTGTGGTGGTGCCGATCGGGATTGAAGGGCACTTCCCGCCGCCGTCCCTGCGCAGGCTTGAGGGTGCCGACCTGGCGGTGCTTTTGCCGCACGCCGCCCGGCGGGCCCAAAAATACTCCCGGGGCGTGCTGGGGGTGGTGGCCGGCTCCGAGGACTATCCCGGTGCCGCCGTCCTCGCCTGCCGTGGCGCGCTGGCCGCAGGCGCGGGCATGGTCAGGTACCTTGGCCCGCCGTCAGTGGCGCACCTGGTCCGCCAATCCTGCCCCGAGGTCGTGTGCAGCACGGGAAGCGTCGCGGAAAACCGCGTGCAGGCCTGGCTGGTGGGCTCCGGCATGGGCCCGCAGGACCACGAACAACTGGCCCGTGCCCGCGACGCCGTCACCTCCGGGCTGCCGGTAGTGGCCGACGCCGGTGCGTTGCCGGCCCTTCCGGACACCCTGGCGCCGCACGTGGTGCTTACCCCGCATGCCGGGGAGCTCGCGTCGCTGTTCCAGCGCCGCGGTGGTGGGGAAGACCGGGATACCGTGGAGGCGGGCACGCTCGCCGCCGTCCGCCGCGCCGCTGACGGTACCGGTGCCACCGTCCTGCTCAAAGGGGCCACCACGCTGGTGGCCGCACCATCCGGAACGACCTTCAGCCAGGCTGACGGTACCCCCTGGCTGGCCACGGCCGGGAGCGGGGACGTCCTGGCCGGCGTCATTGGCGCGCTGCTCGCCCAGGCGGGGTCCGCCGTCGAACCTTTCCGGCAGCTGGGCATTGACGACGACGGCCGCTGGGCCGCACTGGCCGCGCTGGGAGCAGCGCTGCACGGGCGGGCCGGGACTGCGGCGTCGGAGGCCGCGGCGGGCGGCCCCATTACGGCAGGCCGCATCGCGGACGCCATACCTGAAAGTTGGGGTAAAGTCAGCATGCTTAGTAACTCTGGAGCCCGGAAACGTAATAGTCACAGCCAACCACTACGGTAGGCAATAGTTCGCACCAGCAGCAGGGGCGTTCCGTTGCCCTCTGCTGCTGACCAAGAAATGAGGAGCACGATGGAAGTCTGGCCTGGAACTGCCTACCCGCTGGGAGCGACCTTTGACGGCACCGGCACCAATTTCGCCCTGTTCAGCGAACGGGCCGAGCGGGTCGAACTCTGCCTCCTGGCCGATGACCTGTCCGAGACCCGGATCGAACTGACCGAGGTGGACGGCTACGTCTGGCACTGCTACCTGCCGCACATCCAGCCCGGCCAGAAGTACGGCTACCGGGTCCACGGTCCATACGATCCCGCCAGCGGAAACCGTTTCAACGCCAACAAGCTGCTGATGGACCCCTATGCCAAGGCCATCCAGGGCCAGATTGACTGGGACCCGGCCCTGTTCTCCTACGAATTCGGTGACCCGGATTCCCGCAACGACGCCGACTCCGCCCCGCACACCATGCACGGCGTGGTCATCAACCCCTTCTTCGAATGGGACGGCGACCGCCAGCTGCGGATCCCGTACCACCAGTCCGTCATCTACGAAGCCCACGTCAAGGGCCTCACCGAGCTGCACCCCGAGATCCCCGAAGAGCAGCGCGGCACCTACGCCGGCGTGGCGCACCCGGCCGTGATCGAGCACCTCAAGAAGCTTGGCGTCACCGCCATCGAGCTCATGCCCGTCCACCAGTTCGTCAATGACGGCACCCTGGAGGAGAAGGGCCTGAACAACTACTGGGGCTATAACACCATCGGCTTCTTCGCCCCGCAGAACACCTACAGCTCCACCGGCGACGTCGGGCACCAGGTCCAGGAATTCAAGGCCATGGTCCGCGACCTGCACCGCGCCGGCATCGAAGTGATCCTCGACGTCGTCTACAACCACACCGCCGAAGGCAACCACCTGGGCCCCACGCTGTCCTTCAAGGGCATCGACAACCAGGCCTACTACCGCCTGGTGGACAACGACCTCAAGCACTACATGGACTACACGGGCACGGGCAACTCGCTGAACGTCCGGCACCCGCACTCCCTCCAGCTGCTGATGGACTCCCTGCGGTACTGGGTCACCGAGATGCATGTGGACGGTTTCCGGTTCGACCTCGCCTCCACCCTGGCCCGCGAGTTCTACGACGTCGACAAGCTCTCCACGTTCTTCGAACTTATCCAGCAGGACCCGATCGTTTCCCAGGTCAAGCTCATCGCCGAGCCGTGGGACGTTGGCCCCGGCGGCTACCAGGTAGGCAACTTCCCGCCGCAGTGGACGGAGTGGAACGGCAAGTACCGCGACACCGTCCGTGACTTCTGGCGCGGCGAACCGGCCACCCTGGGCGAATTCGCGTCCCGCCTGACCGGTTCCGCGGACCTCTACGAAAGCTCCGCCCGGCGCCCGGTGGCCTCGATCAACTTCGTCACCGCCCACGACGGCTTCACCATGCGCGACCTCGTCTCCTACAACGAGAAGCACAACGAGGCCAACGGCGAAGGCAACAACGATGGCGAATCGCACAACCGGTCCTGGAACTGCGGCGTTGAAGGCGACACGGACGATGACAAAGTCCTGACCCTGCGGGCACGCCAGCAGCGGAACTTCATCGCCACGCTGATGCTCTCCCAGGGCGTGCCCATGCTGCTGCACGGCGACGAACTGGGCCGCACACAGCAGGGAAACAACAACACCTACTGCCAGGACTCCGAGCTCAGCTGGATCCACTGGGAAGCCATGGACCAGCCGCTGGTTGAGTTCACCGCGTTCGTCAACAAGCTCCGGCACGACCACCCCACGTTCCGCCGCAGCCGCTTCTTCGACGGCCGGCCCGTGGTTCGTGGTGAGGGCGAAAAGCTCCCTGACATCGTCTGGCTCAAGACCGACGGCACCGAGATGCGGCCCGAGGACTGGGGAAGCGGTTTCGGCCGGACCATCGGCGTGTTCTACAACGGCGACGGCATCCAGGAGCAGGATTCACGTGGCCGGCGCATCACCGACGACAGCTTCATCATGGCGTTCAACGCCCACGACGACGTCGTGGACTTCTGCCTGCCGTCAGACGAATACTCCCAGTATTGGGAAGTCCTGATCGATACCGCAGCGCAGGCCGAGGCTTACGAACCGCTCAAAGCCGGCGCAACCCTGGCGCTGGATGCGAAGTCGATGGTGGTACTGCGCGCCTACTCCGGCCCTGAGGCTGAAGTGGATACGTCAGCAGCCGCGTCCCTGGCCTCCATGGCCGAACACGAAGAGGCCCAGGGGGAGATGGTGGAGGCCCAGACCAAGGCGGCGGAAGCAAGCGAGGCGCGGGCAACCGAAGCCGCCGGCGCTGCTGGCGAAAAGGCAACCGAAACGGGTGCCACAAAGGCAACCGACAAATGAGGACGCCAACTTCCACCTACCGGCTTCAAATCAGGAGCAGCTTCACCCTCTTCGACGCCGCGGAGAAGGTCCCGTACCTGAAGGACCTCGGCGTGGACTGGGTGTACCTGTCTCCCATCCTCACGGCGGAACAGGGCTCGGACCACGGCTATGACGTCACCGACCCCTCCGCCGTCGATCCTGAGCGGGGCGGCCCCGAAGGCCTCCTGGCGCTCTCCACGGCGGCCCGCGAGCACGGCATGGGCGTCCTGGTGGACATCGTGCCCAACCACGTGGGTGTGGCCTCCCCGCCGCAGAACCCATGGTGGTGGTCGCTGCTCAAGGAGGGCCGCGAGTCCCCGTATGCCGAAGCATTCGACGTCGACTGGGACCTGGGTGGCGGTAAAGTCCGGCTTCCCATGCTGGGCTCGGACGCCGACCTGGACAAGCTTGAGGTCAAGGACGGCGAACTCCGCTACTACGACCACCGGTTTCCGTTAGCCGAGGGCACGTACACCGAAGGGGATTCCCCGCAGGACGTCCACGCCCGCCAGCACTACCAGTTGATGGACTGGCGGCGTGCCGATGCCGAGCTGAACTACCGGCGCTTCTTCGCGGTGACCACCCTCGCCGGGATCCGGGTTGAAGTACCCTCCGTCTTCGAACAGGCGCATGCCGAGGTGGGCCGCTGGTTCACCGAAGGCCTGGTGGACGGGCTCCGCGTGGACCATCCGGACGGCCTCGCGGATCCCGCCGGCTACCTCCGGTGGCTCAAGGACCTCAGCGGCGGTGCGTACGTCCTGGTGGAAAAGATCCTGGAACCGGGTGAAGTACTGCCGCAGGAGTTCGCCTGCGAGGGCACCACCGGTTACGACGCGCTGGCCGACGTCGACCGGGTCTTCGTTGACCCGGCAGGCCAACAGGCCCTCGACTCCTTGGACTCCGACCTTCGTGGAACCGCAGAACCGGCGGACTACGCCGGGATGATCCGCGGCACCAAACGCATGATTGCCGATGGCATCCTGCGTTCGGAAGTGCTGCGGTTGGCCCGGTTGGTTCCCGAATCGCATGGGCTCAGCGTGGACCAGGCAGCCGACGCCATCGCCGAGATCATCGCGTCCTTCCCGGTCTACCGTTCCTACCTGCCGGTGGGCGCGGACGTCCTCAAGGAAGCCTGCGAATCCGCCGCGGCGCACCGGCCGGACCTGGACGTCGCCGTGGGCACCCTCCTCCCGCTGCTCATGGATCCTGCCAACCCCATCGCCATCCGGTTCCAGCAGACCTCCGGCATGGTCATGGCCAAGGGCGTGGAGGATACCGCGTTCTACCGCTACACCCGGCTGGGCACCCTGACCGAGGTGGGCGCCGAACCCACCGAATTCGCCGTGGCGCCGGAAGAATTCCACCGGCGGATGCAGCGGCGCCAGCAGGACCTGCCGCTGTCCATGACCACCCTGTCCACGCACGACACCAAGCGCAGCGAGGACGCCCGGGCCCGGATCTCGGTCATCGCCGAGCTGCCCCAGGAGTGGGCGGAAACGCTGGAGACGCTCCGCGGCCTGGCGCCCGTCCCGGACGGGCCCTACGAGAACCTGCTCTGGCAGGCAATCGTCGGCGCCTGGCCCGCAAGCCGGGAACGGCTTCAGGGGTATGCGGAAAAGGCGGCCCGGGAGGCGGGCAACTCCACCACGTGGACCGATCCCGACGAGGACTTCGAGTCCAAGGTGAAGGCCGCCGTGGACGCGGTCTTCGACGACGCGAAGGTTGCCAAGGTGGTCGCGGACTTCGTGGCCCGCATCGACGCCTTCTCCGCTGCCAATTCGGTGTCGGCAAAGCTGGTCCAGCTGGCTATGCCGGGTGTGCCGGATGTGTACCAGGGCAGCGAGTTCTGGGAACGGTCACTTACGGACCCGGACAACCGCCGCCCGGTGGACTTTGCTGTCCGGCAGGCAGAGCTGGCAAAGCTCGACGCCGGACAGTTGCCGGCCGCTGGAACGGAAGCCAGCAAGCTCCTGGTCACCTCGCGGGCGTTGCGCCTGCGGCGGGACCGGCCCGAGTTGTTCCAGGGCTACAGCCCCGTTGCCGCCACGGGCGCCGCAGCAGATCACCTGCTCGCGTTCTCCCGCGGAACCGACGCCTCCACCGGGGCGCTGGCACTTGCCACCCGGCTCCCCGCCGGACTGGAAGCCGGCGGCGGCTGGCGGGACACCGCCGTCGACCTTTCCACTGCCATGCGCGACGAACTGACGGGAGCCGGCTACGGACCGGGCCCGGTTGCCGTGGCCGAACTGCTGGGCACCTACCCGGTGGCCCTGCTGGTCCCCGTGGATGGAGGGAACGCATGACGCTCGTCAACGCTGGCCCCGGGCGCTTTGATGTGTGGGCGCCGGACGCTTCGTCGGTGATCCTGCAGGCCGATGGCCGTGAATACCCCATGCAGAAAATGGAAACGGCTCCGGGCTCCGAGGGATGGTGGACCGCACCTGAAGCCCCTGCCGGCGACGAGGTGGACTACGGCTACCTGCTGGACGGCGACTCCACTCCCGTCCCGGATCCCAGGTCGCGCCGGCTCCCCGAGGGTGTGCACCACCTGTCACGCACCTACGATCCTGCCGCCTACAAGTGGCAGGACACGGGCTGGCGGGGCAAAGGCCTGCAGGGCTCGGTGATCTACGAACTCCACGTGGGCACCTTCACCCCTGAAGGAACGCTGGACGCCGCCGTGGACAAGCTGGGCTACCTGGTGGACCTGGGCATCGACTTCGTGGAGCTGTTGCCGGTCAACGGGTTCAACGGAACGCACAACTGGGGCTACGACGGCGTCCAGTGGTACACGGTGCACGAGGGCTACGGCGGCCCGGCCGCGTACCAGCGGTTCGTGGATGCTGCCCATGCCGCCGGGCTCGGCGTCATCCAGGACGTGGTGTACAACCACTTGGGACCCAGCGGCAACTACCTGCCAAAGTTCGGCCCGTACCTGAAGCAGGGGGATGCCAACACCTGGGGCGACTCGGTGAACCTGGACGGGCCGGGCTCGGACGTTGTCCGGGAATACATCCTGGACAACGCTGCACTCTGGCTGCGCGACTACCACGTGGACGGCCTCCGCCTCGACGCCGTGCACGCCCTGCGTGATGAGCGCGCAGTCCACATCCTTGAGGAACTGGGCGCTTTGGGCGACGCCGTCTCGGCCGAAACCGGGCTGCCCAAGACCCTCGTTGCCGAATCCGACCTGAACAATCCGCACCTGATCTACCCCCGGGACGCCAACGGGTACGGCTTGGCCGGCCAGTGGAGCGACGACTTCCACCATGCGGTGCACGTCAATGTCAGCGGCGAAACCACCGGCTACTACTCTGACTTCGACTCCCTGGCCGTCCTGGCCAAGGTGCTGAAGGACGGTTTCCTGCACGACGGCAGCTACTCCAGCTTCCGCGGCCGGCACCACGGGCGGCCCATCAACGCCTACCTGGTGGACCCGGCAGCACTGGTGGTCTGCGACCAGAACCACGACCAGATCGGCAACCGGGCCACGGGAGACAGGCTCTCGCAGTCGTTGACCTACGGGCAGCTGGCCGTGGCCGCGGTGCTCACCCTGACCTCGCCGTTCACGCCCATGCTGTTCATGGGCGAGGAATACGGGGCCTCCACGCCGTGGCAGTTCTTCACATCGCACCCCGAACCGGAGCTGGGAAAGGCCACTGCGGAAGGGCGCATCAGGGAATTCGAGCGCATGGGGTGGGATCCCGCCGTTGTACCCGATCCGCAGGACCCGGAAACGTTCCGCCGGTCCAAGCTGGACTGGGCCGAGGCCGCCACGGGCGACCACGCCCGGCTGCTGGCGCTGTACCGGTCGCTCACGGCTTTGCGCCGTGGGCACCCCGAGCTGGCAGGACTTGGCTTTGGCAGCACGCAGGTTGAGTTCGATGACGACGCCGGCTGGCTGCGGTTCCGCCGCGGTGCTGTTGAGGTGCTGGTGAATTTCACCGATGCGAAGGTGCGCCTCGAGGCCTCGGGGAACGTCCTGCTGGCCACGGATGACGGGACCGGCCTGGACAGCGGTTCCTTGGACCTGGCGCCGTGGAGCGCAGCCATCCTCGCGTAGAAGGAGAAGTTACGCCGCGGGAAACCGCGGCGTAACTTTTCTGCTGAGCGCTAACACCCGATGTGCAGCACGTCACAACTGGCAGGATGGAACCCATGACTTATTCAGCAGCGGACAACCGCTACGAATCCATGCCCTACCGCCGCGTCGGGCGCAGCGGCCTGAAACTCCCGGCCATCTCCCTGGGCCTCTGGCACAACTTCGGCGACGACAAACGTTTCGAAGAGCAGCGCGACATCCTTCGCCGGGCCTTCGACCTCGGCGTGAACCACTTCGACCTCGCCAACAACTACGGCCCCCCGGACGGCTCCGCCGAAACCAACTTTGGCCGCCACCTCAAGGACGACTTCAAGCCCTACCGGGACGAACTGGTGATCTCCACCAAGGCCGGCTATTACATGTGGCCCGGCCCGTACGGCGAATGGGGATCCCGCAAGTACCTGATCTCCAGCCTCGACCAGTCGCTGCAACGCATGGGCCTCGACTACGTGGACATTTTCTACAGCCACCGGCCCGATCCCGAGACGCCGCTGGAAGAGACCATGGGCGCCTTGGACTACGCCGTCCGGTCCGGCAAGGCACTCTACGCGGGCATCTCCTCCTACACTCCTGAGCAAACACTCGAGGCCGCCCGGATCCTCAAGGAAATGGGAACGCCACTGCTCATCCACCAGCCCAGCTACTCCATGCTGAACCGCTGGACCGAGGACGGATCGCCCAACCTGTATGAGGCGCTGGACCAGGTGGGGGCCGGGTCTATCGCGTTCTCGCCCCTCGCCCAGGGTATGCTCACCGACCGCTACCTCCACGGCATCCCGGAGGATTCCCGCGCTGCCAAGGCCCGGTTCCTTTCCGAGGA
The DNA here is from genome assembly GCF_042882685.1 of Pseudarthrobacter sp. NPDC058196. Classification (NCBI taxonomy): domain Bacteria; kingdom Bacillati; phylum Actinomycetota; class Actinomycetes; order Micrococcales; family Micrococcaceae; genus Pseudarthrobacter; species Pseudarthrobacter sp. NPDC058196. Next base: position 339 of record NZ_JBHVVN010000012.1, on the reverse strand, counting down.
CTCCATTACGGAGGAGAAGCTGGACCGGGTCCGCGGGCTGCGCCGCATTGCCGAGGGCCGCGGACAGTCACTGGCCCAGATGGCCATCGCCTGGATCCTGCGGGACCAGCCGAAGGGCTCACCGGTCACCTCTGCCCTGGTGGGCGCCTCCAGCGTCCGCCAACTCGAGGACACGCTCTCCGCTGTCAACAACCTCGACTTCTCCGCCGACGAACTCACCGCCATCGACGAGTTCGCCGTGGAGTCGGACATCAACCTCTGGAAGCAGAAGTCGTAGCCTCCGTCCTGAACGGGCAGCACTGATCGATGTTTCTTACGCAGCGGGACCCGGCGCAAAAG